>NZ_VPCH01000002.1:0-152900 GCF_013418285.1 Acinetobacter sp. YH12152 | reverse complement strand
CTGTGTTTATAAACTTACATATCATTTAGTGTTGGTAACAAAATATCGCAAGAAATGCCTTTCAAATGAGATGATCAATCGGCTTGAAGAAATTGTAAAAAAGAACTGTGCTGATTGGGAGATTGACTTGATTGAGTTCAATGGTGAAGCTGATCATATTCACTTATTGTTAGATATGCACCCGAACATCATGCCAAGTAAATTCATCAATAATCTAAAAACTGTATCAAGCAGACTGATACGCAAGGAGTTCGGTGAAGAACTAAAACCTTATTATTGGAAACCTGTGCTTTGGACGAGGGCATACTGTCTACTTACAACAGGTGGAGCGACAATTGATGTAATTCGAGAATACATCCAAAACCAAGAAAGACCCGACTGAAAAGGCGTGCTATCCATCTCCATCTAAATCACAGATTATAGATGGAGAATTCCGCACATTTAGTTAAAAAGGTCCTTGTTTATAAACGCGGTCCATGTAGAGATCCAGTTTTTGCTGCCGCATTTTATATACATCACTTAAACAACTGACATTGTCACGGCACTGATCGCGTAGTTGTAGCCATTTTATTTGTTGATCTTGAATTGCACCACGTGTCCCCATGGGAACCAAATGACGAATAATCGTATAGGTCGTGGCCATTTTGACATCGGCATCATTAATACTCCGGTTATCACAAACCGCATGTTCGGTAATGGTTTTCGCCTTTTTACAATCAAAACTTGCGGCATAACTTGTCGAAATAAAATAAGCACTGCCCAAGACCAGCATACCCTGAATAATTTTTTTCATCGTCTTTTCTCTTCATCCAACTTGCTGATTTATCTCGACTCTAACAGTTCTACCTAAATTTTCTATTGCCTATTTGTTCAATTCGATCAACTGATGGATGGAATATGCTGCATAAAAAAACCCTGCCATTCGACAGGGTTTTAAAATTAGCTACAGTTTAGAATTTGTAGCTATAACCAATTGTATACACCATTGGATCGATATCTAAATCAAAAGTTGTAACATCTTTAATTTCAACTTCTGGGCTGATCTGTGCATAACGCGCATCAAAGAAAACACCCCAGTTTTTTGCATCAGCTGGCTGGTAGTTAAAACCGACTTGACCTGCAAAACCAAAGTCTTCTTTTACTTTTACTTTAGCACCAGCTAAATCACCACTTGCTTTTTCATCCCACGCAACAAATGCTGTACCACCTACACCAATATACGGTGTGAAACGTGTTGAATTTTTAAAGTTATATTTTGCAGTAATTGTAGGTGGCAAATGTTTGACCTTCACACCAGCATCTACAGCACCTGTAACATTTACATCATGACTTATTGGCGTTGCCAAAAGTAATTCAGCTGAAATGTTGTCATTAAAGAAATATTCAATTGATGGTGTAAATGCATATTCATGATCTGCTTCAACATTTACTGCGCCGTTTAAAATACTTGTGTCAGAAGTAGGGGCTACCACAGAACCACCAACTTTCACTTGCCATTGACCAGCCATCGCTGATGCAGACATACCCAATAATGCAATAAGAGCAGCTTGTTTTAACATTTTTAAACAACCTTCTAGAATGAATAATTAATATTAAACATTAGTATTAAAATTATGCAATAACATTATTTAATAATTTATTACATTATTATATAAGTTATTATTAATTAAATATATTTATTTTAATCATAGTGCAATGCTTGGTTTTATATTTTCACCGTTATAATTAATTTATTATTCATAATATACCAACCTTTTTAATCAGAATTAATAAAATGAATTATTTTAATCCAACCAAAATCCTCAGAATTAAATAACAAAAAAGGCGATTATATAATCGCCTTTTTATTTATCTTTGAAAATTTTTTAGAGTACCATTGCGGCAATCCAACCAAAGATCATTAATGGAATATTGTAGTGAATGAAGGTCGGGACCACACTATCTTTCATGTGGTCATGCTGACCATCCATATTAAGACCTGATGTTGGCCCTAAAGTTGAGTCTGATGCTGGAGAACCTGCATCTCCCAAAGCTGCTGCTGTACCAATAATTGCAATCGTTGCCGCTGGGCTAAAACCAAATTGAATACAAAGTGGTACATAAATAATGGCCAAAATTGGGATTGTTGAGAATGAAGAACCAATACCTAAGGTAATTAATAGCCCTATCAATAACATCCAAAATGCCGCTAAACCTTGGCTGTTTCCAATCCATTCAACTGAAGCTTGTACTAGTGTTGGTACTTGATTCGTAGCCTCAATCACAGATGCAAAGCCTTGAGCAGAAATCATAATGAAACCCACCAGTGCCATCATGCGCATACCACTGATAATGACATCGTCGGCTTCTTTCCACTTAAAGATACCTGCACAGCTTAAGATCGCAACACCAACGAGACCGGCCAAAATCATCGACTCAGATATGACTTGAACAGAAAGCGTAGCAACTACTGCAACCGCAGCCATGATCAAAGTAAATTTAGCGACTTGTGGTTTACCATTTTCATCTGCTTTTACATCAGATGAGATGGTGTGCTGTGATTCCTTAACCTGAACGTCAGCATACTCTCGTGGTTTACGGTAGCTATAAAAAACAGCAATTAATAAGCCAACAAACATCCCAAATACTGGAATTGCCATAGCAGTTGGAATTTGATCATAGCTGATGTTGAAACCATATGGCTTACCAAAGGTATTGATGTTTTGACCTAAAATATCATTAAGGAAAATAGCACCAAAACCAAAAGGAACCAACATATAGGTTCCCACCAAACCAAAGGTCAACACGCAAGCAATTAAGCGACGGTCAAGCTTAAGATGGTTAAATACACTGAGTAATGGTGGGATCAAAACAGGAATAAATGCAATATGTACAGGAACTACATTTTGAGAGCAAATAGCGGCAATAGCTACAGTTGCAAAAATCACATATTTCACACGATTTTGCGATTTAATATTACTTGAGCCTTTCAGCTTCGTAATCATTTGATAAGCCAATAAATCTGGCAAACCTGAACGCGCAAGTGCCAAAGCAAATGCCCCCAACACGCCATAAGCAAGTGCGATTTGAGCACCGTTGCCTAAGCCACTATTAAACGCTTCGATGGTGCCATGAATACCAAGGCCAGCTAACAAGCCACCTGTTACTGCACCAATGATCAGTGCAAATACAACAGGCACGCGTGCCAGCGACAGTCCAAACATGACTGTAATTGCGGCAAGAATAGCAAACATAAGAAAAAAGGGAGTCTGACAAAAAACCATATTTTATCAGAATTTGCTCGCTATTTAGCCCCCTATCGATGAAACTGACACTATTGAAAGATTTACTTAAAGCTGCTGTGATTGCGCAAATTGAGCGATGTAACTTGCAATTTTTTCGGGTTGGCTCAGCACGGCCCAATGATTGGCATTGACTTCAACTACAGATAAATCTTCAACCCAATTAGGTAATTCTTTAATGTAATCTGGACTGACAAAATTATCATGTTTCAACACAATCGCTTGTACAGGACAGACGGCATGACGTTGTCTAGGCTGAGTTAAGCGGGGAATAAAATTAGCACGGTAAAGCGCAATACCGTGTTTACCATCATGCTGAATATTATGATTCAAAGGCAATTCTTGAGTACGTTCTAAATCATTCACAATTTTTCCCCAACGTTCAGCATTCAAAAAATGCCACGCGGTCGGTGCCAAAAATGGTAATTGGAATACCCCGATGTACCATGACTTACTTAATAATTTGAGTAATTTTTTCTGCTGATGCTTAAAGCTATTTCTGAGCAAAAATGCCGCATGATCCAAACATGGCCCAGAAATAGTTGAATAAGACAAAATACGTGAGCGAAATTTTGGCTCAGTCACCGATTCCCAAGATTGGATAGAGCCCCAATCATGCGCGGCCAAATGAAAACTACGTTCGCCTAATACCGCTTGCGTTACACTATCCAAATCAAGTGATAATTGCTCCAAACGATAATCTCGTACTTTACGGGGCACAGATGACTGCCCTGCACCTCGCACGTCATAGCTCACAATATAAAATTCAGAACCAAGATGTTCAATAACCGGTTCCCATACTTCCTGATTATCAGGATAACCATGAACCAAAACCAAAGCGGGCTTGGTTTCATCACCCCATGTCTTCACATAGAGCCGTTGTTGATCTGTGGTATTCACCCATTGCGTATTTAGTGGTTGCATTCTTCTTGTCCTTTTATCGATTCCATCGAATTGACGTTTTATTTGTGAACATGGGCAATGTGATCAATGCCACAGTTTTGAAACTCATTTAGTATGCAAAGTTCAGCATAAAAAAAAATTGACCCAGTATGAGCATAATCCAGAAAATAATGACAATGCCTATTGTCTCTAAATTCTTACTCAATCATTATGCCCCTTATAAAGGTGCTGGCATTTCGATTGATAAAATTGATCTCGCCAATTATCACATTCGCGTCAAAATGCCATTAACTCGCAAAAATCAAAATATCGTCGGTGTACATTTTGGCGGTAGTCTTTATTCAATGGTTGACCCATTTTATATGTTGATTTTGATGCATCACCTGGGCTCACGTTATATCGTGTGGGACAAAGCGGCAAATATCCAATTTTTATCCCCCGGGCGTGGAACGGTATACGCTGATATCCAGCTCGACCCAAATGAAATCAACCATATTAAAAACTTAGCAGATAACCACGTACCTGTGCTACGGAACTATAGTTTAAATATTTTTGATGAAGCAGGCTTACGTATCGCTGAAGTTCAAAAAACCCTCTACATTCGTCGCAAGCAACCCCGTCCCCGCAAATAAAAAAGGCGCTTATCTTTAAGCGCCTTTTCATTCAATTTTATCGGATTGGATTAGCGATTTTGCTCAATTGCAGCACCTGCACCACCACCGATTGCACCACCAATCGCAGCACCGGTGTTACCACCAAAGATACTTTTACCGACTGCAGAACCAATCGCACCACCTACACCACTATATGTGGCATTTCGGTTTGAACCGTTTTGAGTTTTACTACCGACAGCTGCACCAGCACCACCACCAACGGCTGCACCTACACCACCACCGACATTATTACCCACACCACCACCAATGGCACCACCTAAAGCTGCAGCACCAATACGTTGTTCATTTGGCGACATGCTTTCACAACCAGCAAGCATTAGGGTCGACATCATCGCGACTGCGCATACGCTCATTACTTTTTTCATTGTGATGTTCCTTGTCTTCTTCAATACCTATGATTCTAAAACCATTGTATGAAACAATTAAACATAGCTTGTTACGGCTTGGAGCATAAATGCTGCATTTTGTAAAAACCACGCCTAATCGCTTACGAATCACTCAGGGTTTTCATCCAAAATCATCAAATCTTTTGTTGTTTCACCATTTTCAGTCAGCACAGCATGAGAGAGTTTGGCTTTGCTTTCTGGATCTGTTACCTGATCTAGTTTTAGCGTGCGTTTAATCGGTTCCTGCCCTTTCTTAAACTCTACACCTTCTGCATCAATATTGGTGTTTTGACGAATAATCTGACCGTCCTGCTTCACCGTCGTCTTGGTTTCAATTTTAGAAGTCGGGATGATGACACCACCACGTTGTACTACTGGAATCGATAATTTCTTTTCAGAAAAATCACTTTGGTGATCTGAAAGTTCAATTTCACGTGCCACGATATCCTGACCTTTATTGGTCATTTCTAACACTGTTGCAGTTACTTGGCGTACAGGTTCTTGACCTGCAACACGGCGAATCACTTCTGTTTTTAGTACTGGAACTACAGCTTTATCTTCAACCACAATCGAATTGGGCATAGGTGCAGCAATCGCTGTCAATGAGCTGAATAATGCAGAAACTGCGAATACTTGCTGTGTGAATTTCATCAAAAAGCCCCCGTTATGTTTAAGTTTAAAAATCAAGAGATGTGTTATTTTCTATTTTTACTATAGGAAATAAATCAACATTAGGAAAGCTTTAATTTTCAATTCGTCCGCATAAAAAAAGCCACCCGAAGGTGGCTTTTTTGAATGATTTAAGGGCTAATTAAAGACCGTTAAATTCATCGCTAAATGCTTGGCTTAATGCTTGATCTACATCAGAGAAGTCATTGTGAAGCTCAAGCTCTGCAGCTTCAGACTCTTGACGACGACGTTCTAAGTGGTAAGCCAAACCTGTACCCGCTGGGATCAGACGACCTACAACTACGTTTTCTTTCAGACCACGTAATTCATCTTCTTTACCTGTTACAGCAGCTTCAGTTAACACACGAGTTGTTTCCTGGAACGATGCAGCAGAAATGAACGAGTCAGTAGAAAGCGACGCTTTGGTAATACCCATCAATTGACGTTCAAACTTCGCTGGGAACTTGTTCTGAGCTGCCACAGCTTGGTTTTCTTGAACAACGCGGATGTATTCCACTTGCTCGCCTTTGATGAAGCTTGTATCACCACCGTCAGTGATTTCAACTTTACGAAGCATTTGACGTACGATCACTTCAATGTGCTTGTCGTTGATTTTTACACCTTGCAGACGGTATACGTCCTGAACTTCGTTCACGATGTAGTTTGTCAGTGCAACTTCGCCTTTCAAACGTAAGATGTCGTGTGGGTTTTGCGGACCATCAGAAATGGTTTCACCACGGTTCACATGCTCGCCTTCGAACACGTTAATCGTGCGCCATTTCGGAATTAGCTCTTCGTAAATCTCAGAGCCATCATCCGGAGTAATCACAAGACGGTTCTTACCTTTGGTCTCTTTACCGAAGCTTACGATACCTGAAATTTCAGCAAGGATCGCATGTTCTTTCGGTTTACGTGCTTCGAACAAGTCAGCTACACGCGGTAGACCACCGGTAATATCACGTGTACGTGAAGATTCTTGTGGTACACGACCAATAACGTCACCGACACCAATTGTTTCGCCATCGCGCACAGTCAGAATCGTGTTTTGTGGTAGGAAGTAGAACTGTTCGCCGCCAGCTGTTGTATCCAATACAACAGCTGGACGCATATCTTTACCAGATGCTGGACGTGAAGTTACTGGAAGTACCTCAATAGTCGTCATACCTGTTGCATCATCAGTTTTTGATGTCACAGTTACGCCATCAGCGATTTGGCTGAAACGCACTTTACCTGCAACTTCGGTAACCAATGGATGTGTATGCGGATCCCAAGTCGCTACGATACCGCCAGCTTCCACAGCTTCGCCATCTTTAATGATGATTGAAGCACCGTATGGAATTTTGTAACGTTCGCGTTCACGACCGATGTCATCCGCGATACCGATTTCACCTGAACGTGAAGTTGATACCAAGTGACCTTTAGCGTGTTGTACTGTTTTCACATTGTGGAAACGTACTGTACCTTTGTTACGAACTTGTACGCTGTTAGCAGCAGAAGTTCGGCTCGCAGCACCACCTACGTGGAACGTACGCATTGTTAACTGTGTACCTGGCTCACCAATTGATTGAGCAGCCATTACACCCACAGATTCACCTGGATTCACCAAGTGACCGCGAGCAAGGTCACGACCGTAACATTTCGCACATACACCGAAAGTAGATTCACAGTTTACAACTGAACGTACTTTCACTTCATCGACACCTTGCTCTTCTAAGTAGTTTGCAAGTTTTTCGTCGATTAAAGTATTACGTGGAAGAATGACATCATCCGAACCTGGTTTCTTCGCATCTTCAGCAAGTACACGACCCAATACTCGAGTACCTAAGTTCTCGATGACATCGCCACCTTGAATGAACGGAGTCATTACAAGACCGTCGAAAGTACCACAATCTGGCTCAGTAATTACCAAGTCTTGTGCAACGTCAACCAAACGACGAGTCAAGTAACCTGAGTTCGCTGTTTTCAATGCAGTATCGGCCAAACCTTTACGTGCACCGTGTGTTGAAATGAAGTACTGAAGTACGGTCAAACCTTCACGGAAGTTCGCTTTAATTGGTGTTTCAATGATCGAACCATCTGGTTTCGCCATCAAACCACGCATACCCGCTAACTGACGAATCTGAGCTGCCGAACCACGGGCACCTGAGTCAGACATCATGTAGATCGAGTTGAATGATTTTTGTTTCTCGTCTTCACCCTGTTTGTTTTTAACAGTTGTGAAAGACAAGTTGTCCATCATCGCTTTCGCTACTTGGTCGTTTGTACGCGCCCAAATATCGACAACTTTGTTATAACGTTCGCCGGCAGTTACGAAACCTTGTTCAAATTGTTGTTCAATTTCGCGAACTTCAACTTCAGCTTTTTCGATAATTGCTTGTTTTTGTGGCGGAATCAACATGTCTTCCATACCAACAGACACACCTGAGTGAGTCGCTTGACGGAAGCCCAAGTACATCAATTGGTCAGCGAAGATAACAGTATCTTTTAGACCTAATTTACGGTAGCAAGAGTTGATCAATTTAGAGATGTTCTTTTTAGTCATCTCAACGTTGATTTGTTGGAAATCCATACCTTCAGGTACAACTTCCCAAAGTAAACAACGACCTGGAGTTGTGTCTACAACAATGGTTTGTTGTTCACGGTTACCATTTTCGTCAATGACAGTTTGGTGTACACGTGCTTTTACGCGAGCGTGTAAATCAACTTGACCTGTTGCAAGTGCACGGTTTACTTCGTCAGTATCCGCAAACACCATGCCTTCACCTTTGGCATTGATCGCATCACGAGTGATGTAGTACAAGCCTAAGACAACGTCCTGAGAAGGTACGATGATTGGCTCACCGTTCGCAGGAGAAAGAATGTTGTTTGTTGACATCATTAACGCACGAGCTTCTAACTGAGCTTCAAGTGTTAATGGTACGTGTACCGCCATTTGGTCACCGTCGAAGTCGGCGTTAAATGCCGCACAAACTAACGGATGAAGACGGATTGCTTTACCTTCAATCAGGGTTGGTTCAAATGCTTGAAGACCCAAACGGTGAAGTGTAGGCGCACGGTTCAACATCACTGGATGTTGACGAATTACGTGAGCAAGTACGTCCCAAACTTCTGGAGTTTCACGCTCAACCATTTTCTTCGCAGCTTTAATGGTTGTCGCTTGGCCAGACGCTTGTAGTTTCGCGAAAATGAATGGTTTGAATAATTCAAGCGCCATTTTTTTCGGAAGACCACATTGGTGCAGACGTAAAGTTGGACCTACAGTAATTACCGAACGACCAGAGTAATCGACACGTTTACCCAATAAGTTTTGACGGAAACGACCTTGTTTACCTTTGATCATGTCTGCCAAAGATTTAAGAGGACGTTTGTTCGAACCGGTAATTGCGCGACCACGACGACCGTTATCAAGCAATGCATCTACAGACTCTTGTAACATACGTTTTTCGTTACGTACGATAATGTCTGGTGCTGCAAGGTCTAAAAGACGTTTTAAACGGTTGTTACGGTTGATTACACGACGGTAAAGATCGTTCAAGTCAGAAGTCGCAAAACGACCACCTTCTAGAGGAACCAACGGACGAAGATCAGGTGGAAGTACTGGAAGTACATTCATCACCATCCATTCTGGTTTGTTGTTCGACTCTTTGAACGCTTCCATCAATTTCAGACGTTTAGAAGCTTTTTTAAGCTTCGTTTCTGAAGTTGTATTTGGAATCTCTTCACGAAGACGTGAAATTTCAGCTTCAAGATCGATGTCTTTCAACAAATCTTGAACTGCTTCTGCACCCATTTTCGCAGTGAATTCATCACCGTGTTCTTCTAAAGCAGTGAAGTATTCTTCATCGTTTAGAAGTTGGTATTTCTCAAGTGGAGTCATACCTGGGTCAGTTACAACGTATGATTCGAAATACAATACACGTTCGATATCACGTAAAGTCATGTCTAAAAGCAGACCAATACGGCTAGGAAGTGATTTTAAGAACCAAATATGCGCAACTGGAGAAGCAAGGTCAATATGACCCATACGCTCACGACGTACTTTTGCAGTTGTTACTTCAACGCCACATTTTTCACAAATGACGCCCTTGTATTTCATACGCTTGTATTTACCACACAAGCATTCGTAATCTTTTACTGGACCAAAGATTTTGGCACAGAATAAACCATCACGTTCAGGTTTGAACGTACGGTAGTTAATGGTTTCAGGCTTTTTAACTTCACCATGAGACCACGACTTAATCATTTCTGGTGACGCAAGACCAATACGGATGCGATCAAACTCTACAGGAGCATGACCGTCTGAATCCGTCTTTTTGCGCATGATATCGAGCAAGTCTTTCAATTTTTTTCTCCGTGTGTTGTGGAGATTTTCACTTCACAACTGGGTCACAAATATTGTTTTTTAACTGAGAAATCCCCCTTGCCCCTCTTGATTAAAGAGGTGAGAAGCACTGCTTCGCAAGGGAGATTCAATGGAGCTAATTAGTCACCATTTTTCAGTTCAATGTTGATACCTAAAGAACGGATCTCTTTGGTCAATACGTTGAACGATTCAGGCATACCTGGGTCCATGTAATGGTTACCATCTACAATGTTCTTATAGATACGGGTACGACCTTCAACGTCATCCGACTTCACAGTAAGCATTTCTTGAAGTGTGTATGCTGCACCGTAAGCTTCGAGTGCCCATACTTCCATCTCACCGAAACGCTGACCACCGAATTGTGCTTTACCACCAAGCGGCTGTTGAGTTACTAGAGAGTAAGAACCAGTAGAACGCGCATGCATCTTGTCGTCTACCAAGTGGTTCAGTTTCAACATGTACATGTAACCTACAGTTACAGGACGGTCAAAACGTTCACCTGTACGACCATCATACAATACTGTTTGACCAGTACGTGAAATGCCACCAAGTTCTAACAATTCTTTGATTTGTGATTCTTCAGCACCATCAAATACTGGTGTTGCTAAAGGAACACCTTTACGCAAGTTACCTGAAAGCACCAAGATTTCTTCATCAGTCAAGCTATCAAGATCTTCTTGTTCGCCACCAACTTTGTTATAAATCTTGTCTAAGAAATCACGAAGCTCAAGTACAGTACGCTGCTCTTTCATCATCTTGTCGATTTGATCGCCAAGACCTTTAGCCGCCATACCCAAGTGAGTTTCAAGAATCTGACCCACGTTCATACGTGATGGCACACCCAGTGGGTTAAGTACAACATCAACTGGAACACCGTTTGCATCGTGTGGCATGTCTTCTACAGGTAAGATGTTAGATACAACACCTTTGTTACCGTGACGACCCGCCATTTTATCACCCGGTTGGATGCGACGTTTTACAGCCAAGTAAACTTTAACAACTTTCAATACGCCAGTTGTCAGTTCATCGCCTGTAGAAAGTTTGCGTTTTTTCTCTGCAAATTTCTCGTCAATTTCAAGGCTCTTCTCTTTCAAGAACACTTGAATTTGAGTTAAACGTTCAGCAATCGCTTCGTCGACTGGTTGGATTTCAATAAGATCAACCAACTCAAGACCAGACAATAACTCTTCAGTTAATTTGTCACCGCGTTTAGTTGTACCGCCACCGTTAGATTCTTGACCTTTCAATAGACGAACAATACGTTCACGAGCCGCTTCTTCGAAGATTTTGTATTCTTCTTTCAAGTCTTTACGGTAAGCATCAAGTTGTGCTTTCTCAATTGCTTGAGCACGTTCGTCTTTTTCAAGACCGTCACGTGTAAATACTTGAACGTCAATTACAGTACCTTTCACAGATGAAGATACACGTAATGAAGAGTCTTTTACGTCAGCCGCTTTTTCACCGAAGATTGCGCGAAGCAATTTTTCTTCCGGAGTTAACTGAGTTTCACCTTTAGGCGTTACTTTACCTACAAGAATGTCACCAGCAGTTACTTCAGCACCGATATAAACGATACCTGATTCATCCAATTTAGAAAGTGCAGCTTCACCCACGTTCGGGATATCCGCTGTAATTTCTTCAGCACCCAATTTGGTATCACGTGCAACACATGAAAGCTCTTGGATGTGGATAGACGTTAAACGATCTTCTTGAAGTACACGCTCTGATAGTAAGATCGAGTCTTCGTAGTTGTAACCGTTCCAAGTCATGAACGCTACACGCATGTTTTGACCCAATGCCAATTCACCGCCATCTGTTGATGGACCATCAGCAAGAACGTCACCACGTGCAACTTTATCACCTAAACGTACAACAACGTTTTGGTTGATACATGTATTTTGGTTCGAACGTGTGTATTTGATCAGGTTGTAGATATCTACACCTGCTTCGCCTGCCACCATCTCTTCTTCGTTTACACGAATAACGACACGAGAAGCATCAACGAATTCAATACGACCACCACGTTTCGCAAGTACACACACACCCGAGTCATGCGCTACGTTTGCTTCCATACCTGTACCAACAAGCGGTTTGTCAGCACGTAATGTAGGAACAGCCTGACGCTGCATGTTTGAACCCATCAATGCACGGTTGGCATCATCGTGTTCAAGGAACGGAATAAGTGATGCCGCTACAGATACAACCTGCTGAGCAGATACATCCATATGCGTTACTTTTTCTGGTGGAATACGTACGAATTCACCTTGGTGACGTACAGATACGAATTCTTCAGTTAAGTTACCGTCTTTATCGATACCAGAATCGGCCTGTGCAATCACAGTACCTACTTCTTCAATCGCAGAAAGGTATTCAACGTCATCCGTTACACGACCATCAACAACTTTACGGTATGGAGTTTCCAAGAAACCGAAGTTATTACATTTCGCATAAACAGAAAGTGAGTTGATCAAACCAATGTTTGGACCTTCAGGAGTCTCGATTGGACATACACGACCGTAGTGAGTTTGATGTACGTCACGTACTTCGAAGCCCGCACGTTCACGAGTCAAACCACCTGGGCCCAATGCTGATACACGACGTTTGTGTGTAATTTCAGACAACGGGTTGTTTTGGTCCATGAACTGAGACAACTGGCTTGAACCAAAGAATTCTTTGATTGCAGCAGCAACTGGTTTCGCATTGATTAAATCTTGCGGAGACAAGTTATCAGTTTCAGCTTGAGATAAACGTTCTTTAACAGCACGTTCAACACGAACTAGACCAACACGGAATTGGTTTTCTGTCATTTCACCAACAGAACGAACACGACGGTTACCCAAGTGATCGATATCGTCGACTTCACCTTTACCGTTACGGATTTCAACTAATGTTTTCAATACATCAGTGATGTCTTCGTTCGAAAGAATGCCTTCAACTTCACGAGACTTCTGATCCGTACCCACTTCGTAAGGACGACCCAAACGACGGTTGAACTTCATACGACCTACTGGTGATAAATCATAACGTTCAGAAGAGAAGAACAAGTTGTTGAATAAGTTTTCAGCAGCTTCTTTTGTTGGTGGCTCACCTGGACGCATCACTTTGTAGATTTCTACAAGTGCTTCTTCACGACCAGTTGTAGTATCTGCACGTAAAGAATCCGCAATGAATGGACCACGGTCGATATCATTGGTATAAAGTACGTTGAATTGTTTAACGCCGCCTTCAGCCAATTTCACCATAATTTCATGGCTAAGCACGGTATTTGCCGCAACAACTTCGCCATCACGTAACGTTACATCTTCAGCAACAATACGTTCATATAGGTATTCATCAGGAACAGAAAGTTTTTCAAGACCTGCTGCTTCCATTTGACGAACATGGCGCGCGTTAATACGTTTACCTTGTTCAACAATTGTTTTACCGTCTGTACCCACGATATCAAACTGTGCCATTTCGCCACGTAGACGTTCTGGAACCAAGTCAATTTGATAGCTACCCATATCAAGATATACAGGTACTTTTTCGTAGAACATGTCTAGGATTTGTTCGTTGTTATAACCCAAGGCACGAAGCACAACAGTCGCAAGTAATTTACGACGACGGTCAATACGAACATATACAAGATCTTTTGCATCGAATTCAAAGTCTAGCCATGAACCACGGTAAGGAATGATACGAGCAGAATAAAGAACTTTACCGCTAGAGTGAGTTTTGCCTTTATCGTGGTCAAAGAATACACCTGGTGAACGGTGTAATTGAGATACGATTACACGCTCAGTACCATTGATTACAAAGGTACCATTGTCTGTCATAAGTGGCATTTCACCCATGTAGACTTCTTGCTCACGCACATCTTTGATTGTTTTAGTTTCGCGATCTTTAATGATCAGACGAATTTTTACACGCATTGGCGCCGCATAAGTTGAGCCACGAAGAATACATTCGCGCACATCAAATTCAGGCTTACCAAGACTATACTCAACAAATTCTAAAGCAGCATTGCCAGAATAACTTTCAATAGGAAAAACTGAACGAAATGCGGCTTGGAGACCGATATCTTCGCGGTTTTTTGGAGTTTTGCCGTCTTGAAGGAAAGTTCGGTACGAGTCGACTTGAATCGCGAGCAAGTACGGAACATCCATTACCTTGGGCAATTTACCAAAATTCTTACGGATCCGTTTCTTTTCGGTATATGAGTATGCCATCTGGAGTCCTCGGAAAGTAAACTAAGTCCGCCTGCAGAACGAACTTAGAAGGAATTACGCAGGCCGATATGGCCACCACTTTCACAAATGCTGCAATTTTTAGTGGTATTAAAACGCTTAACAATATTTTTTTACTGAAAAATATTGGTAAGCGTTTGGTTTTATAAATTATTTTTAATTTGTATGATTTTTATATCATGCAAACAAAAATCGAGCCGATTATTGTAACGCAAAAAGGCTGATGACCCAAGGGCCATCAGCCATTTTTTGGAGCCGATTATAAAAAAATCGACCCCCCTTAAGATTACTTAAGTGTAACTGTAGCACCAGCTTCTTCAAGTTTTTTCTTAAGTTCTTCGCCTTCTTCTTTAGAAACGCCTTCTTTAAGAACTGAAGGAGCGCTTTCAACAAGATCTTTAGCTTCTTTAAGACCAAGGCCAGTAGCTTCACGAACTGCTTTAATTACAGCAACTTTGTTAGCACCGAAAGAAGTCAACTCAACGTTGAATTCTGATTGTTCTTCAGCAGCAGCACCAGCAGCGCCAGGAGCAGCAGCAACTGCTACAGCAGCAGCAGATACGTTGAATTTTTCTTCGAAAGCAGAAATAAGTTCAACAAGTTCAAGAACAGTTTTTTCAGCAACTGCGTTTAAGATTTCTTCGTTTGTTAAAGCCATGAGAGTAACTCCAAATGGGTATTGAATGGTGTGTAAATTGATTTAAGCTTAAGCAGCTTCTGACTCGTTTTTCTCTTTGAGCGCAGTAATAAGGCGACCCAATTTCGAAATAGGAGCTTGAAGAACGTTTGCAAGCATAGTAAGCGCTTTTTCTTGGTTTGGAAGGTTCGCGATAACGCTAACTTCAGCACCTTGATAAACTTTACCGTCAAATGCAGCAGCTTTAAGTTCAAATGCTTTATTAGTTTTAGCAAATTCTTCGAACAAACGAGCAGCTGCGCCCATGTCGTCTTCAGAAGTTGAGAAAGCTAAGATTGTTGGGCCAACAAGGTTGTCGCTCAAGATATTGAATTGAGTATCTTGAAGAGCACGTTTAGCCAAAGTGTTACGAACTACACGAGTAGCAACACCTAGTTTACGAGCTTCAACACGTAGAGCAGTTAATTGCTCAACAGTTAAACCTTGGTAGTCAGCAACAACAGCAGCATACGCAGTAGAAGCAACTTCAGTTACTTCAGCTACGATCTGTTTTTTGCCTTCGATAAGAAGAGCCATTGTAAAACCTCCTAACGGTGATTTATGCACCTATACAGATGCACTCCCAATTCGTTAGCTCATCACTGAACCAACACGCGGAGGAGGAACAAATCACACCACCGCGTCTACTCAGGCTGGGCTATTAAGAAGAAAGCATAAAACTCCCCTCGCCTGAGGTCTTTGACGCTGATAAATCTAAATTTATCAATTCAAAGTTTGCCTGAGGGGCGATCAGCAAAGTACCGCTTTGCCGACCCGCAAGACGAGAAACTATGCTTCGAGTGAAGCAAATATCTTTTCTTGCGTAAAAATCAAAGCAGCGCTTTGATTTTTACTCAGGGCTTTAAAATTCTGTAATAAGTCGAAACTTATTTAGAAACGTTTGCTACATCAACAACAAGACCAGGACCCATAGTTGAGCTTAAAGTGATCTTTTGGATGTAAACACCTTTAGAAGTAGCAGGTTTTGCTTTCTTAAGGTCAGCTACAAGAGCTTCAACGTTTGAACGAACAGCTTCAGCAGTGAAACCTACTTGACCGATCGCAGCGTGGATAATACCCGCTTTGTCTACACGGTAACGTGCTTGACCAGCTTTCGCGTTTTTAACAGCAGAAGCTACGTCAGGAGTTACAGTACCCACTTTAGGGTTTGGCATTAAGCCACGTGGACCAAGAATCGTACCTAACTTACCAACAACGCGCATTGCATCCGGAGCTGCAATTACTACATCAAAGTCAAGGTTACCCGCTTGGATGCTTTCAGCAAGGTCATCAAAACCAACAACGTCCGCGCCTTCAGCTTTAGCAGCTTCAGCAGCAGCGCCTTGAGCAAACACAGCTACACGTACAGTTTTACCAGTACCTGCAGGAAGTGTAGTCGCGCCACGAACAACTTGGTCAGATTTACGAGGATCAACACCTAGGTTTACAGCAACATCCAAAGATTCTTTGAATTTTACTGCTGGAAGGCCGTTAAGAACTGCAACTGCTTCTTCCAAAGTGTAAACTTTGTTAGCTTCAACAGCAGCAACAATGGCTTTTTGACGTTTAGTTAATTTAGCCATGTCTTATAGCTCCACTTCCAAGCCCATAGAACGCGCAGAACCAGCAATGGTACGTACACGTGCGTCTAAATCAGCACCAGTAAGATCTGGTTCTTTAGTAGTCGCAATTTCTTCTAATTGAGCGCGAGTCAACTTACCAACTTTAGTTTTGTTAGGTACAGCTGAACCCTTTTGGATGCCCGCAGCTTTCTTAAGAAGAATCGCAGCAGGAGGAGTTTTCATGATGAATGTGAACGACTTGTCGTTGTACACAGTGATCACTACTGGAATTGGAAGACCAGCTTCAACTTTTTGTGTCGCAGCATTGAATTCTTTACAGAATGCCATGATGTTAACACCACGTTGACCTAGTGCAGGACCAATCGGTGGAGATGGATTTGCTTTACCAGCTGGAACTTGCAGCTTGATATAGCCGTCAATCTTCTTAGCCATTTCAATTACCTCTGGGTACTAACGCCGCTAGGCTCCCCATACATATAAGTAACGATACCGTTACAACAACAATGCCCGACTCATAACAAATCGGGCGTTTATCAACCAAGTTAAATTAAACCGATTTTTCGACTTGGCGAAATTCCAGCTCAACCTGAGTTGGTCGATTAAATACATTAATCGTCAACGTTAAACGTGACTTATCGTATAGAACTTCTTCCACCACGCCTTTAAAATCGGTGAATGGACCGTCAATTACGAGTAATTCTTCACCTGGTTCAAACATCGTCTTAGGACGAGGTGCTTCGCCAGTATTGCGTACACGTGCAAGAATCGCATCAGCTTCTTTTTGCGTAATTGGTGCAGGTTTTTCTGCAGTACCACCAATGAAACCTAATACTTTTGGACATTCTTTAACAATGTGCCAAGTTTCATCATTCATTTCCATCTCGACTAATACATAGCCTGGAAAGAATTTACGCTCAGATTTACGTTTCTTACCATCCTTCATTTCCACTACTTCTTCAGTAGGGACAAGGACTTCACCAAAGCTATCGGCTACAGCGCTACGCTGGATTCGATCATTAAGTGAGCGTAACACTTGTTTTTCATAGCCTGAATAGGCATGAATAATGTACCAACGTTTCATAGCTCTCTTACCCGATAATAAACTTCATTAACCAGCTCAAAGCATAGTCAAAGCACCATAATAAAATAGATGCCACTAAGACTACCGCAAGTACCTGCCAAGATGTGGTCATGGTCTCTTGCTTGGTTGGCCAAGTCACTCGACGTAACTCAATTCGAGCATCTTTCAACAATCGAACAAAGCCTTTGCCTTGATGGGTGGCGTATAATAAACCTAAAGCCACGATGATACAAGCCAAAATTACCCCAACACGGACCCAGACATCATTCGCTGGTGCCCAGTATGCTGGCAAATGTTGATTCACCATCATAGAACTACCGAGTAAAATCAACGCGATAACCCACAGAACATAGTCTAAAGGGGAACCAGAATTAACAACTTCAGCAGGATTATTTCTTTGAGGAATTGGCGCGTCGCTTAATGCGTCACGCGATTTATCATTCGACATTTTTGTACTCGTCGTAGGATTCGCGACTTATTATATGACCAGTTGAGCCAGCATCAAGCTTCTTTTTAAAAAAATTTGGCAGGCCAGGAGGGACTCGAACCCCCAACATTCGGTTTTGGAGACCGACGCTCTACCAATTGAACTACTGACCTGCAGAGCAAATCGAGAGTCGAAACTCTCGATCTGTACAAAGATAACTGTATTATATTATGCAGTTACTTTAGAAACAACACCCGCACCAACTGTACGACCACCTTCACGGATCGCGAAGCGTAAGCCAGCGTCCATTGCGATTGGGTGGATTAATTCTACTGACATTTCTACATTGTCACCAGGCATAACCATTTCTACGCCTTCTTTAAGCGCGATCGCACCAGTTACGTCAGTTGTACGGAAGTAGAACTGTGGACGGTAACCGTTAAGGAATGGAGTATGACGACCACCTTCGTCTTTAGAAAGTACGTATACTTCTGCGTCGAATTTAGTATGCGGTTTGATTGTACCTGGTTTAGCAAGTACTTGACCACGTTGAACGTCTTCACGTTTAGTACCACGTAGAAGAACACCACAGTTCTCGCCCGCACGACCTTCGTCAAGAAGTTTACGGAACATTTCTACGCCAGTTACAGTTGTTTTAACTGTATCTTTAATACCAACGATTTCAACTTCTTCGCCTACTTTCACGATACCAGTTTCAACACGGCCAGTTACTACTGTACCACGACCTGAAATTGAGAATACATCTTCGATTGGCATAAGGAATGCAAGGTCGATAGCACGTTCTGGCTCTGGAATGTAAGAGTCAAGAGCTTCAACAAGAGCAACTACAGCGTCTTCGCCGTATTGACCAGCTTCACCGTTAAGCGCCGCAAGAGCAGAACCACGGATTACTGGAGTGTCGTCGCCTGGGAAGTCATAAGTAGAAAGAAGTTCACGAACTTCCATTTCTACTAATTCAAGAAGTTCTTCATCATCCACAAGGTCGCATTTGTTTAAGAATACAACGATGTAAGGTACACCTACCTGACGAGAAAGAAGGATGTGTTCACGAGTTTGTGGCATTGGACCATCAGTCGCAGCACATACAAGGATCGCACCATCCATTTGCGCAGCACCAGTAATCATGTTTTTAACATAATCGGCGTGACCTGGGCAGTCTACGTGAGCGTAGTGACGGATTGGAGAATCGTATTCTACGTGTGAAGTATTAATTGTAATACCACGTGCTTTTTCTTCTGGTGCAGAGTCGATTGCAGCGTAATCTTTCGCTTCACCGCCGAATTTTTTTGCACATACAGTTGCAATTGCAGCTGTTAAAGTCGTTTTACCATGGTCAACGTGACCGATTGTGCCCACGTTAACGTGTGGCTTATTACGTTCAAACTTAGCCTTAGCCATGCTTTTCTTCCTCGTTTACGTCGAACACAATTCTGAGTAAAACCCAGCTCCGACATATCGCCTAAAAAAATAAACACCCAATACTTGAAAAGCAGACTAAAAAGCCTGCTTCTGGAATCTTGTGCAACATTTAAAGTTGCTAAACTGTAAAATCTGGAGCTCTTATCGAGATTTGAACTCGAGACCTCTCCCTTACCAAGGGAGTGCTCTACCACTGAGCTATAAGAGCAAATATAAGCACTTCAATAGATATGGAGCGGGAGACGAGGGTCGAACTCGCGACATGTAGCTTGGAAGGCTACCGCTCTACCAACTGAGCTACTCCCGCACGATGTTGGTACAAACCACTTATTGAAGTCTTAAAATTGGTGGTGAGGGAAGGATTCGAACCTTCGAAACTTTCGTAGCGGAGTTACAGTCCGCCCCCTTTGACCGCTCGGGAACCTCACCATTTTACACTTACTTCAGTGTCGTTCTTTCTACTCACTCTCAAACTTTCTAAGATGGTGCCGGCACACGGATTCGAACTGTGGACCTACTGATTACAAGTCAGTTGCTCTACCAACTGAGCTATGCCGGCGTTTCTTAGTGTTTCGTACGTTTCGTATCGGAACGGTGTGCAGTTTAGCAAATCTTGAAATCCTTGCAAGTGTTTTTTCTAAAAAAAACGTGAAAAACTCATAAAATCAATCCATTTGATGATAATTCAACCGCTTTGATCACTGCGCGAGCTTTTATTTGGGTTTCATTCCACTCTGATTCAGGATTTGAGTCATAAACTACCCCTGCTCCAGCTTGAACATAGACCTTATTTTCTCGAATTACACAGGTACGAATCGCAATCGACATGTCCATTTCCCCATGCCAGCCTAAATAACCAACAGCACCACCAAAAATTCCACGTTTTACTGGTTCAACTTCGTCAATAATTTCCATAGCGCGGATTTTTGGTGCGCCTGAAAGCGTACCCGCAGGGAATGTTGCCTTAAAAACATCCAAAGCATCGACATCATCACGTACTTCACCTTGTACATTTGACACAATGTGCATGACATGCGAATAACGTTCGATCACCATTTGATCAGTCACGTGAACTTTACCGATTTTAGAAACACGTCCAACATCATTTCGACCCAAATCGATCAACATCAAATGCTCTGCAATTTCTTTTTCATCAGATAGCAAATCTTTTTCAAGTGCTAAATCTTCTTCTTTGGTTTTACCCCGTGGTCGCGTGCCCGCCAAAGGACGAACTGTTGCTACACCATTTTCTAGGCGGGACAAAATTTCAGGTGATGAACCGACGATATGAAAGGGAATGTCATTCTCAAGTGTTTGCCCTTGCACCAAGAACAAATATGGAGATGGATTGAGGTGACGTAGTGCACGATAGACCTGCAAAGGCTCACCATCAAAATCGGATACCATACGATGGCCCGGCACAACCTGCATCACATCACCGGCTTTAATGTACTCTTTTACTTTTGCAATAGAGTCAATAAAGTTGTCATGTCCAGTGATGGATTCAAACTGTGGTGCAGTATGCTTATTTGCTTTGAGTGCAATTGGGGTTGCCAAAAGTTCTTCTAGCTCATCCAATTGTTGCTGCGCTTGGGTATAGGCCTCAGCATCATTTACATCGGCATGTACAATTAAGAATAAAGTATCTTTGAGGTTATCAAAGACAATGACGGTTTTAGATAGCATCATCCAAATATCTGGAATCCCGACTGGGTCAGCTTCTGGCACATTATTGAGCTTCGGTTCGATATAACGCACAGCGTCATAACCAAAGTATCCAACCAATCCACCGGTAAAGCTCGGTAACGCAGGCAAATCTTGCTGTGTAGGGACTTTATATTGTGCTTGGAAGTCACGGATGTATTGAAATGGGTCTGCACATTGTTGTTTTTCAATCGAACCATCAACATGTTGAACGGTCAACTGCCCTTCATTACACGAAAATACGGTGGACTCACCCAAACCAATAATGGAGTAACGTGCCCAGTTTTCGCCACCCTCTACAGATTCAAATAAATAGGCTTGTTTATGTTGTTTTAATCGCGCAAAGACAGACAGCGGAGTTTCTGTATCTGCCAAGCGCTGACGATAGACTGGAATCAAGTTATATCCAGCAGATTTCAGTTGTTCAAATTGAGTTTGTGTAGTCATCTCGGTTTCTCTATATTTCGCGTGGTCAATTTCAGTTAATTTCTTCTCATGCTGATTGAGTGACGCCATCGAAAACCTACACACTTGCTCATTTTCACTTCCTTAACCCTAATTATTTCAACCCAATAATTCTTTTAAGTTATCGACCACATGCTGCGGCTGACAATCTCGAATATTTTCACCATGATTATAGCCATAGCTGACCACAATACAATCAATACCAGCACGACGTGCTGCCTCTACATCATTGACAGAATCACCCACCATCAAAATTTGCTGTTTTGGTAAGGCATAATGTTCCGCACAATACTCTAGCTGCTTGGGATGTGGTTTCCGCTCTTCAAAACGATCTCCGCCTATCACATCATCAAAGTAATCATGCATACCCAGTGCTTGCACAATACTGCGTGCCGGTTGCTCTGGTTTATTGGTTACACAAATCAGAATTTTCTGCTCTGCTTTTGCCCAATCCAAGAACGATAGAATGCCGTCAAAGGGCTGCGTCAAGACACAAGGATCGGCATTGTAAATCTTTAGAAAAGTTTCCAGTAAAAGATGGTGCTGTGCGGCATCCACCTTTCCGGTCAAGTATTCAAGTACGCTATGACAAAATAATGAAGTCCCTTTCCCAATCCAGTTTCGCACCTGCTCTTCTGTGACCAAAGGTAATTGCAACGCATTTAGACTCATATTCATCGCACGATGTAAGTCAGATGCTGAATCGACTAGCGTTCCATCCAGATCAAATAAAATCATTTGGCGTTCTGCTAAACGAACTTCAAACATAATATCCCTCTATTTTTTTGTAAATTTTCCCCATAAAAAAGGCATGCCCATGCATGCCTTTTGAGGAATGTCTCGGTTTATTTAAACAACACCCATGCAATAATTGCAAGAATGATTAAAACAATGACTGAGATTAAGCCTACAGAGGCATTTTTTTGCGCTTCACGCTCTTGCTCTACACATGTCGCTGGAATTTCTACATCACATGCTTCATTTTTCGGAGCAGCAGTAATGTCAATTCCCTCAGGGATTGGCGCAGGTTTAGGCACACCCACATTGGTCGGCATACCATCACGAGTCAATTGAACTGAACCATCACGCTCTTTCAACTCTGGCATCCCTTGATCATTCATTTGTTGTGCTGCAGTTTTAACGATAGGCTCTTGTGTCTCAGTTTCAGACGTTTTAACAACAGGTTCTTGTGCCGCAGTTTCAGAAACCGCAACAGCTTCAGACGGCTGCTGAACAGGTGTAATTTCTTCTGTTTGCAACGCTTCAACGCTTTGTTCAATATCCGCTGGGATCTGAACAGCTTTAGCTGGAGCCAATAAACTAAACTTCACACTGGCAAACTGTACAATATCACCTTCTTTTAAAAGTGATTCACCAGTCAAACGGACATCATTAATAAACGTCCCATTGGATGAATTGAGATCTTGCAACCAGAGTGCCTGATCTTTCAGTACAAAGGCAGCATGTTTACGCGATACATCAGATTCTTGTAAAACAATATCTGCTTGTTGATGACGACCCACCAACATATCTCGCTCAATACTAATTTCTTGTCCTGTTAAATCACCAGAAATTGCTTGAATTTTCCAAGTCATGAAGTTAATTCTCTATTGCTCGTTTTTTTCATCATAGCATGCAGTGGTTTCAAAGCTAAACCACCCTACTGTCTAACCTAAGGAGTTTCCGCCACTTTGCCATTCGGTACGGTTATGGTTTGGCGCTTCACTGCAGGTTCAATGGCGACTGGCGTGGAGACCACTGCCGCTGGCTGTGTGGTTTGTGGTGCTGTAGGTACCGTCTTATACACAGGGGCTGGTGCTGTACCTTTTGAAACAGGTATGCGCTGCTGATACACATCGTCCACATTTTCAGGTAATTTCGCAAAATTACCGTCATTATCCAGTGCCAGTTGCAGACTATAGAGCTGACTGTAACGTTGCTGAGACATTTTCTTCACATCAGCAGAATTTCCAACAATGGTCGGATGAATAAAGATCAGCAAATTGCGTTTACTGTTGGATTTTCCTTCCGAGCTAAAAAGTTTGCCCAGTACAGGAATAGCCCCGAGCCCCGGAACGGATTGACGCCCATGCAATGTATTGTCCGAGATCAAACCACCCAACACAATCGTTTGACCATGCTCTGCCAAGATCGAGGTTTTAATCGCACGTTTAGTCGTAACTAAGTCCGACGCTTGACCTTTATTGTCTTTTACATCAGAAACTTCTTGCTCGACCTCTAAACGCACCGAGCCGCCATCACCAATATGCGGCACAACTTTCAAAGTAACACCGACATCTTTACGCTCAATCGATGTATACGGATTGGCTGTACCACCATTGGTGGTGACCGAACCTGTCACAAATGGAACGTTTTCACCCACCACAATATAGGCTTCTTCGTTGTCCATCGTCACTATCGACGGTGTAGATAATAAATTGGATTTGGTCTTTTCTTTTAAGGCCTGAATCATCGCACCATAGAGTTTGCGCGAACCATCACTGCCTTCACGATAATCACCAAGAACTACAGAAGTACCCGCACTCACCGCGCTACCCGCACCCGCAGCACCACCAGTTAAATAACCTGCGGCAATATTTTTTAAACTAGAACCAAAGTTATCAAAGTTAATTAAGCCGATACCACTACTGATATCTCCCAACGCCCATTGCACACCGAGCTGATCGGTATCCGTGCCTTCAACTTCAATAATCGCCGCTTCGATCAGCACTTGCTGACGACGAATATCGAGCTGCTGAATCGCAGATTCAATTTCACGCATGAGCTGCGGATCTGCTTTCACAATCAGTGCATTTTGTGTGGCATCAGCAATAATACTCACGCCATTGGCATTAAAGCTTGAGATACCGTTTTGCGTATTATTGGAAGAGTTATTACTGTTGAGGTTAATACCTGAACTGGTGTTATTTTGTGAACTGAATGACTGTGAATTCGAACTGTTACTATCATTCATTAAACTGTTCATCGTGCTGCTATTTGAGCTATTCGATGAATTTGTACTCGAAACGGCCTGCCCTGTGACCAAGCCTTGTAAGATTTCTGACAAGTTTTTGGCACTTGCATACTTTAGACGAAAAACTTTCAATCCACCCAATCGATCTGCAGCAGGCACATCTAAGGTCTCAATAATCTTACGAATACGCTTACGTGTCGCTGTATCACCTTTAATGATAATACGATTGGTTCGATTGTCCGCAATAATACGAATTCGTGAACCTTTCGGGTCTTTTGATGCGCCGGTCGAACTCATCGACTCTAACAGCCCAATCATTTCTTCGGCCTGACTCGATTGCAGCGTCACGGCTTCGATATCATTTTGACCCGTTCCATCTAAATTACGAATAATCGTTTCGAGCTGGTAAATATTACTAGCACGGTCTGAGACGATCAGCGCATTGGTCCCCGCCACTGCTGACAAATGTGCAAATTGCGGCATCAGTGGACGTAGGGCTGGAATTAAGTCGTTGGCATTGGTGTTATCAAGCCAAATTACTCGGGTGACAATTTGGTCTCCAGACGCACGGTGGCGCGCATCATAAGGAATGCCCGAGCTTTTTACATTACTGTCTGGAACCAGTTTAATGGTGTTGCCCGATGGAATCGCCACCACGCCATTGACATTCAATACACCGAGAAACAGGTCATAGACTTCATTTTTATTTAAAGGCTTATTGGAAATAACCGTTACATTTCCTCGTACCCGTGGGTCAACTGCAAAATTTTTCCCCGTGATATCTGCGACTTCATTAATGAATGCCGTAAGATCTGCATCACGTAAATTGATTTTCCATGTTTGTGCATAACTTGCTGTGCTGACCATAGCAACCAAGGGCACCATGGCATAGGCAGCTAAAGTTGAACGGTTATTATTAAATAAAGCCATATACGCCTGTGTTTCCTAACCCTATAAAGTGATGAAACATCACTAAAAATCCTGTTGTATGGTCATCACTTGATCACCACGTTTGACTTCAAGTTTCACCTGCCCTTCACGGCGGGCTTGTTCTAATAATTGCGCCTCAGATTGTCCTGCACCGACTGCCTGCCCATTTAAAGACATAATGCGGTCACCCGGTTGCAAACCCAATTTATTTCTCAAGGCAGCAGGTGTTCGATTTGAAATCTCAAACCCACCATTACCTGATGGATTCACCCCCATTTCCTGCAGATATTGCTCACGATTTTCTGTCATGCGTTGTACGGCCTGACCAATCGCGGACTGCGTCGTGCCTTGCCCTGAATTTGCAGGATTAGCTGCATTTTGCATGCTGTTATTTTGCAAAGATCCGCCTGATGTTGCATTGGCTGTAGGGACAATCGGTTGATCTAATCCGTTTTCAATACCTTGGAACGCTAATTCACGCCGTGCACCATTACCCTGCGTTAAAATCACCTTATCCCAATAAACTTCAGCCAGTTGATATGATGAACCTTGAATGGTTTCTCCAACCAAGTAGCGATCTGAACTCTCATTGACCTTAATCACTGCCGACGAGTAGCGACTTGGCTGTCCAACCACCACACCTTGTAACACCATATTTAACTGCGCGTCAGCTGCTGAACTGCGGTTTTCCTGAAACAAGGCAAAAGAGCTAATATTAGGAACTTGCGTTTGCTGTGAACCCAATTCAACTCGGTCTAACTGCATGGCTTGTGGCGGTGCAATCAATAACCAAAATAAAGCGGCTAACTTCCAGCACAGGTACAAAATTATTAAAGCCAAGACCACAGGTGCAAGTCGATCTGTTTGCTTCCAATTGATCTCGCGGATTTTTTCGAAATAGTCAGCCATCAGTTCACCCCACTCAATAGAGGTTGACGCGAACTAATCACATACGTATCTAATCCTGCCTTACCTTCATAGGAAGCAACATTCATCAAAAAGCGCTGGGTTAATTGCACATCCAACATGAGGTCTGGCTCAAGTGATAAATTCATCATCTTTTGTTCGCGTTGATCTCGAACATCAATCGACAATTTGCCATTATCATCTTTTAATTGAGCTAACATGGCAGGCACATTCATTGACTCTTGACGCTGTGCAAAGCTAAAGGATAAATCCCCACCTGCCCACTGCATCTCGCCTAATGACTGACTAAATCCCTGTTGTGGCTTATATTTAAACTGCACATCTTTTAATTGAATGGCATTCGTTGGCCATTGCCAATCGGCAAAACTTTTTAAAGTTTCAGGGGCAATTTGACCCTCTAAGTTTTTGATGCTGATACTTTTGCCAAAACCATACCCCATAACACCTTGCAGTTTGGTATTGCCACTATGAATTTCAACATTTGCACCCAAGCGTAATAAAATCAAGTCCCACGGGCGTGTGTTCCAGTTTAACGAGCCTTTCAAATTTCCTCGTGTCCAATCTGCTTGCCCATGCCAAATATTGCCACTGACGTTATGTAGCATTTGGTTATTTTTATAAAACTTTGTAATGAGCCACGCTGCTGGCACTTGCAGCATAACGAAAATTAAAAAACTGATCGCAGCAAAAATGAGCCACCGAATATTATTAGTTTTATTGATCATCCCACCACAACCGATCCATCAATTTTTTTCCATCATTTAAACATTTTTCTTTATAGACACATTATGCATACTTTTTCTGCATAGCCAATTCAAAGAGATAAAAAAACCAGGCATTTGCCTGGTTTAATTATCCTGAACTCAGGATATGACGATTTCATGAATTGTTCTTAAATTAAGAAGTCTTCTAGTTTCGCGCCTTTTTCTAACTCAGCCACTAACCAACGTGGTTGTTTACCACGACCAGTCCACGTGTCATCTGCATTGGTTTTGCTACGGTAACGTGGCTCAACCGCTTTACGCGTTGATTTTTTACGTTTGCTTAAACCAAATTCAAGAATTTGTTCAACGCTTAAATCTAAATTTTCTGCAATTTCAACAATACGGTTATACGCATCTTCAATCGCTTGATCTTTTTTAGATGCAATCAGTGCTTCAGCTTCTACTTGAAGCTTCTTTAACTCTTCAACTGATAAATTACTAATATCAGGCATAATCTTTAACTCCGAAATTTCATTTTAATAATGCTTATGAAAACTCGCTCATAATATTATAATAAAATTTTTATTCAATAAATAATTTTCATTTTACTACAATATTTTAACACGACTCCTTAAAATATATAAAGTTAAATTGTATTTAAATATTATTTCCCACTGAATTTTCTAAGGCTTTTATTTTGGTTTTAATATTTTCTGGAATAGAGGTTTTTTGCAGGGTCATTTTATCCACGCACACAATAACCGCATCGCCTGTTGCAACGATTTTTTGTTGCTGTTCACTCCATAATATATAACTCATACGAAATGCACTATTTCTTAATTCTTCAACGCGCGTTGCCACTTTTAAAATATCAGGATAAACCACGGGGCTTAAATATTTACATTGGCTTGAAGCCACAACCGTAATCACAGACTGATTAAATATATCCAACTGATCTAAATAACCAATCCGCGCACTTTCCATATAACGATAATAATGCACGTTATTTACATGA
Source organism: Acinetobacter sp. YH12152 (assembly GCF_013418285.1). NCBI lineage: Bacteria > Pseudomonadati > Pseudomonadota > Gammaproteobacteria > Moraxellales > Moraxellaceae > Acinetobacter > Acinetobacter sp. YH12152. Next base: position 124,472 of record NZ_VPCH01000002.1, on the reverse strand, counting down.
CCAAAAGCATCCATATCCCCCCAAGCGACGTGTTGAGTATGAACCAATGAATATTGAGCTAAATCTTCTTGCATATAATGTCCTTATATTCGAATTTCCATAAAATTGGCATTATTTTCAAATATTAAATTTAATTGTTTGATCAAGTCATCCTGCTGATTTAAGGCTGACTTGATGCGTAAATAACTCATTAATACATCATTTGGATATAATTCTAACAATGCATCTGCTTCAGCTTGACGTGCTGTCGCTTGGTAAATATTCCATTTTGCAAAACTAAAAACAGGCAGCGCAGGATACTTTTCTTCCCAACGTTGAATCTGCTGTTCTACAGCCACATAGTCAGGGTTTTGCTTCAGCATTTTTTGCTGGAACCACAAAAAGAACACTTCTTTGTTAAATTGCTGTTCCAGTAAATGAATAGCCAATTGCTCATGTTCCTGACTCATCTCTGGCACACGAGATAAGACTTTTAACCAAAGCACTTTGACCACATATTTACGCTCTGTGATTTGATTTTGCAAATCCAAATAACGCTGCTTTAGGTGCTGTAAGTCATCGACATCTGCTTGATCAAATGCAGATAATAGTTGCTCCAACCAAGCTTGTTTTGTCAGCTCATCTAAGTGCCCATAACGTGTCGAACGCAAATACAACCAAGGAAACTGCAACGCAAACATGCCCCATAGCGTGGTTAAACGCTGCTCATAGGCCGTGCTGACTTTTTGCAACCATGGCGATAATTCATGTTGATTCAAAAATTCGAGATGCGTTAAAGCCTTTTCACCCTGTTGTTGAGACAAATAAATTTCAATCCGTTGCAATTCTGCAAGCTCAAAAGCCATTGGGTTGGTCTGAGTTAATGCATTTAATGCTGTTTCATATTGTTGCTGAATCCAATATAAACGCGCATCGATCACCCCTTTTAATAATCCAGACTCAGTAAAAGCTTGCTGAATAAAGTTTTTTTGATCTTGCGCAGCATTTAAAAGCCAAATGACAGCCAATTGCTCATAGGGATGTAGTTTATTAAAACTAAAGACTGTTTCAGATTTACGCTGTTCTCGACTTAAATAGCGTTTAACCGCATACCAAAGCATTTGCACGAACAAACTCAGTAGTGCCAGCAATAATGCTAAAAACCAAATATTAGATTGAACTTGCCATTCACGCCAGTATAAATAGACATAGCCTGCACCATGTCCAAAACTCAGCAAACTAATAATGGCAACAACCAATAAGCTAATAAATAAATAGGCCAATAAAATATGTTTCATAGTCGATTATCCTATGAGTGCCCGAGTATTTAATAGCGGTACAGAAATAACCGGAATGTCCTTTAATTGTTCTAAACGTTGGCGTATTGGTTTTAATGAAGCATCTGGCAATTGCTGCATAATTTGCATAATTTCAGTGATTTCTTGTTGAAATTGAGGATATTGTCCTTGATTTAAAACTTGCTGAGCCAAAATTAAACGTAACTGCATTTCTTTTAATACCAAGCTACGCTGCATTAATACGGGACTTGGTTGTTCGACTGATTCGACTTGAATCCATTTTTGCCAAAAAGAAAGACCTTTTTGCTGCTCTTTTGAACTATAGGGCTTTAATATTTCTTTTTCTAACAATTGATCGATCGATTGCAGAGTATTTTTCACTTTATCAGACTGCAACTGACGCTCTGTCACATATTGCTTTAAGGTTTCACGGTCTTTTTGAATTACCTGATGCAAACTCATGCGCAGTGCAGGTGCCAAGCTCAACTGATCTAATTGTTGATCTAATTGGTTTAATTTTTCCAAGGCGACAGCAAATTGTTGTTGCTGCATGGCAAATTCAACCAAATCAAGTTGCTGGCCCACAACCATCATTGGCTCAATACTATGGGTCGCCTCAGCAGCAATCGAAGCATTCGATGTCGTTGCAGCCGACATCTCGGTCGTTGTGCCATTCAACTGGCGTTTCAAAGCCACGACCTGATCATTCAAACCTGCATTGCGCTGTTGCAATAAAGTTTGTTGTTGCATCAGTTCGGTTTGTTGAGCATTGACTTGGAATAGATCAAAACTGAGTTTAGCCAACCAAAGTACGGCGACAATGACCACAACGACAAACAACTTCTTCATGTATTTCCCTGCACGACTTGCACATGCTGCAATATGTGTGTCGCGTTTAAATCTTCGAGTTGAATAATTTTAAAATCTTTGTTCAGTGTTATACGACTTTGCTCAAGTAGCTCGAACAACCTTACACCTAAAACTAAAATATGTGCATGACTCAGCACTGATAAATACGACTGAATCAAGTCAAGCCAATTTAGCCAGCTGGCCTCACTGGTAATCAACATACAATATGGAGATGACAACTGATGTTCAGAAATAAGTGTTTTTACTTTTTGGATGGTCTCTTCTGGTAGATGCCGTTCATATAGCACAAAATTGAGAACCTGAATGCCACGTGCTAGCAACTGCTGCATCATAAATTGACGACCACCTTCACCGCGCCAAAACGCAACACAAGCCCCGGCCTCTAATTGTTCTACATGGCTTAAGGTGAGCATTCCCTCCGAGGTTTCCACCTGCGGTACGACACTGTGAATGCCATAATCAGCCAGCTTTGCTGCAGTTGCATCACCGACTGCAACCCATTGAATATGTTCGAGCTGCTCTAATGAAATACCTGCCTTACGCAAACCTTGCATTCCAAAGGTAACCGCAGAAGGGCTCACCACAACCAATACATCCGCAGCACTCAACTGGGCGTAGCACGCTGCCAATGCTTCTGACCATGCCCGCGGCTTGAGCTCAAGTAATGGAAGCTCAGCCACAGCCACACCCGCAGAGCGTAGCGTCAAGCTAAGCTGCGTTGCACGATCTGCTGGACGTGTATTGATAAAAAGCATGTATTAATACAGTGCCTTTAAAATTTCACCTGCACCTTGGGCTAACAAGTCTTGTGCCAATTTGACACCGAGTTGTTCAGCTTGTTCAGGAAGGCCTATTTGCTGTGCTTTCAACAAGGTTTGACCGTCAACACTACCGACACGACCTTCCAAATGAATCTGACCATTTTCTAAGGTTGCATAACCTGCAATCGGTACTTGGCAGCCACCTTCTAGATATGCATTAAATGCACGTTCTGCGCGTACACAGGCATTGGTCTCTGTATGCATTAAGGGCAAAATTAAATCCAATACAGTTTGATCTTGGCTACGACATTCTAGGCCCAATGCACCTTGTCCAACTGCAGGTAAACTCACAACAGGCTCAAGAGTATGACGAATACGCTCTGCTAAACCCAGACGCTTCAACCCTGCACTGGCCAAAATAATCGCATCATAGTTACCCGCATCGAGTTTAGATAAACGCGTACCCACATTGCCACGCAGATCAATAATCTCGAGGTCTGGACGTTGTTTTAAAATTTGGCATTTGCGGCGCAAGCTCGATGTCCCAACCTTCGCACCTTGTGGTAAATCATCAAAACTGTTATAGGTATTTGAAACGAAAGCATCTAATGGATCTTCACGCTCACAAATCACGGCCAAGCTTAAACCTTCAGGCAATGCCATCGGCACATCTTTCATCGAATGAACTGCTAAGTCTGCACGACCATCCAACAACGCCGCTTCTAATTCTTTTACAAATAATCCTTTTCCCCCAATTTTGGCTAAAGGGGTATCTAGAATCTTGTCACCTTGGGTCACAAAAGTCACCAACTCAACTTTCAAATTTGCATGAAGTGCTTCTAAGCGTGCACGAATATGTTCCGCCTGCCAAAGTGCAAGCGGGCTTTGTCGAGTTGCGATCTTAAGGATATTCATAAATTTTAAAATACAGTCTATAGGGCTATTATTCTAAACTTAACTTGCTCAGTTGAAAATGCAAGCTTAATTCGCAATGTGCTTTAACCCTTGCCCTATAATTTTTGTATTCGCTCGCGTAAATTCGGTAAATGCCGACGGCTGACCGCCAAACGCTCTTCTAAATCTCGACAACGCACCTGATATTGCCCTGAGCTTACGACTTCCAAACCATCTAAAAAGCTCACAGACACCAAGGCATTGCGATGAATGCGTATAAAGCGATCACCAAATTCATGCTCTAAATCCTTCAGCGTTTCATCAATAAGTACATTGCCATTTTTATGCCGAACAGTGACATATTTCTGATCTGCAAGAAAATAATAAATATTTTCCACAGGGACCAGTTCTACACCACGATAAGTCTTTGCCGCGATTTGATGGCGGCTGATTTTAATTTCGTCCATATTTTCTTTTTGTTTTATCGTGCTCAATTGAGCTTGGGTTAATTTAGTTAAATGATCTAAAACCTGCTGCAATTCCTGTTGCATAACTGGTTTTAGTAAATATCCCTCTGCATTCGATTTAAATGCATCAAGTGCATGATGATCATATGCAGTGCAAAAAATAATAGCGGGCATGGGGTCTAATTCACGCAACAATTTCGCGCAAGTCAACCCATCCATTTCAGGCATTTGTATATCTAGTAAGATGACATCAGGCTCGAGGCTTTGAGCCAAGTCAATCGCTTGTTGACCATGTGAAGCTTTCGCAACCACTTGATGTCCAAGTTGAGTGACTAAACGTGACAATCGCTCTACTGCTAGAGGCTCATCATCACAGATTAGGATGTCCATTTCTCCTCCTTATCTCGTTAACGTCATTTATTTTTATTGGTCAACTGAGATTTCTATTTATATTGATATTGCACCACAGTCGTATACATCCCCTCGCCTGCGTAGGTTTGAAAAGTGACATGCTGACCATAATATGCCTCAAGTCTCTGTTTCACGTTTTCGATGGCAATACCATTCCCCTGACGTAATTTAATTGTATCCTGTGTATAGGGATTTGTAATAACGATATTAATTTGATTTTGTAATATTTCAATCAATATATTTATCGTACTCTTTGTCAAAATCTTTTCAACTCCATGAAAAATACTATTTTCTAATAAAGGTTGTAAAGTTAATAGTGGAATTTGTACTTGAGCGTATTGTTCAGTACCTTCTAGTTTCCACTCCACCTTAAGCCGATCACCTAAACGCATTTGTTCAATGGCCAAATAACGCTGACACAGATCGATCTCATCTTTGAGACTTACCAACTTCAATTCTTGAAAACTTGCACGGAATAATCGAGATAAATTCAGTAGCATTTGCTCCGCTTTATCTGGGTCAATCGCAATCAAGCTAATCACATTGTTTAAGCTATTAAATAAAAAATGTGGATGAATCCGAGCTTGCATAGCCTGAATGCGTGAGTTTAATTCACTATGATGTTGTCGACCCCACTGTTCTCTTAAATATAAATATCGAAAACAAAATGCCCCAAGTAATACCCCATAGCTCAGATTTAAAACCACACCAGCAGTTAAAACGTCTGCACTCAAGCCAGTTAAACTGAAATTTTCACCAAAATAGATCAAAACATTTAAAGTTATAGTGGTGAATAACACCAAAGCTTGCAATAAAACAAACCCGCTAAACATGAGCATTTTCATGCTTAAACCACGCGTCTTGCTCTGCAAAAGCTCTGAAAATGCTGCAAATGCCAATAATATCCAGTTAATAAACAACACATGCTGCATGACACTGGAAACACTTAAGGCTTGCCACGATTGAGCTTGGGCCAAGACCAAAACCAAAGCCACAATATTGCCCGCAAGAAACAGCTCCCACAGATAGTGCCAACGGCCCATTTTTCCTGAAAATACAGAAATTGTCATAGACCTAAACCCTGTCTAAAAGTTTGATCAACTTGCCCTTCGGCAACTGGGTTCGAATTTGCTATACTCTTGCTCAGTTCTATGCTTTTTATCTTATTGAGCCGACATGACCACATCTTCTAATTCCTCAAATCCGTCACAAGCCCAAACTTCAGGCATGTGGGGCGGTCGTTTTTCCGAAGCTACTGACGCTTTTGTTGCTGAATTTACAGCATCTGTACAGTTTGACCAACGCTTTTATAAACAAGATATTGCAGGTTCAATTGCACATGCAACCATGCTTGCAAAAGTTGGCGTTCTAACTGAACAAGAGCGTGACGATATTATTAATGGCTTAAACACCATTAAAGCAGAAATTGAAGCGGGTAACTTCGAATGGCGCATTGACCTAGAAGATGTGCACATGAATATTGAGTCACGCTTGACTCAACGTATCGGTATTACAGGTAAAAAACTACACACCGGTCGTAGTCGTAATGACCAAGTTGCAACCGATATCCGTCTGTATGTTCGCGACGAAATCGATGCGATTTTAGAATTATTGAAAAAATTACAAAAAGGCATCCTAGGCTTAGCGGCGAAAAATACCAATACCATCATGCCGGGCTTCACGCATTTACAAACTGCACAGCCAGTGACTTTTGGTCACCATTTAATGGCGTGGTTTGAAATGTTGGTACGTGACTCAGAGCGTTTAATCGACTGCCGTAAACGTACCAACCGTATGCCTTTAGGTTCTGCTGCACTTGCAGGAACAACCTACCCAATTGACCGTGCATTCACTGCCGAATTACTAGGTTTTGAAGCTGTCGCTGAAAACTCTTTAGACGCCGTATCTGACCGTGATTTTGGTATTGAATTCAATGCGGCAGCATCACTCATCATGATGCATTTATCACGCATGTCAGAAGAAATGATTCTTTGGACATCGGCTCAGTTCAAATTTGTGAACATCCCTGACCGTTTCTGCACTGGCTCTTCAATCATGCCGCAAAAGAAAAACCCAGACGTTCCTGAGTTGATCCGTGGTAAAACTGGCCGTGTATATGGTGACTTGATGAGCCTATTGACCCTGATGAAAGGTCAACCTTTGGCATACAACAAAGACAACCAAGAAGATAAAGAACCACTATTCGATGCAATCGATACTGTTCGTGGCTCACTCATGGCATTTGCCGACATGATCCCTGCACTAGTGCCAAACATTGACATCATGCGTGAAGCAGCGCTGCGTGGCTTCTCAACTGCAACTGACCTTGCCGACTACCTCGTTAAAAATGGCGTAGCATTCCGTGATGCGCATGAAATTGTGGGTAAAGCGGTTGCCCTCGGTGTTCAAGAAGGCAAAGACCTTTCAGAATTAACCCTTGAGCAACTTCAACAATTCTCTGACTTGATTCAAGCCGATGTCTTCGAAAAAGCATTAACACTTGAAGCATCTGTCAATGCACGTAACCACATTGGTGGTACTGCACCTGCTCAAGTTGAAGCAGCAATTGAACGCGCACACGCACGTTTAGAAAAACTTTACGCATAACTTTTTCAAGTTAAATGGAGTATTGATATGTCTCGACAAGTGTTTTGCCGTAAATATCAGGCTGAAATGGAAGGTTTAGACTTTGCACCATTCCCTGGTGCAAAGGGACAAGAATTGTTTGATACGGTATCTAAACAAGCTTGGCAAGAATGGCTAAAACACCAAACTACGTTGATCAATGAAAAACGTTTAAACGTGTTTGAAGCTGACGCGAAAAAGTTCCTTGAAGAGCAGCGTGAAAAATTCTTCAGCAATGATGAATCTTTAGAAAAAGCCGAAGGCCTAAAGCCTGAGTAAAACTTAAAGCATTGCTTTAAGTTTTACGCAAGACAAGCGAAGCGCGTAGTTTCAAATGTCATGAAGGAGTCCAAAGGGGCTCCTTTTTTTATACTCCGCCACGCCGCAAGACAAGCAGCTATGCTGTGCGTAAGCTTTAATTGAAATGAATCTCCAATCTTGGGGATTCTTTTTTATTGCTCTAAAAATTACGCAAGACAAGCGAAGCGCGTAGCTTCAAATCTCAAAAAGGAGTCTAAAAAGGCTCCTTTTTTTTGTGCTTAGGAGCACTGCTTTTTTTCGTAAGACAAAGATGACGTCTGTGTAAGCTTTCATTGAGAAATGATCTTTATCATTGCTGAAAAATCTTTTATCCATTGATCAATTTTATTTAAACTTAAATAGATGAATCTATTATTTAAATAATGTTAATTGTATTTTTATCATCACATATATCGATTTTTATCGTTTAAATCCAAACAAAACCTACCAAAGTTATCGGCCAATTTGTATCAAAAATTATTAATGTAAATTTGTGATACATTTCTCAATAAAACACAACATTACACTACAAGAAACTCCATGTATTTCTAAATCTGCTTTCCTATAATAGCAATCAAGGAGATGGAAACATCTTCCATAATAGCGATAAGTAACCCCGATTTTCCTTCCCAGATTTCCCCCAAAATCTGGGAATTTTTTTATCCAAAATTTGCGCCAACGTCTCACATTTAACGTCAAGCTCTAATCAAATGAAGCGCTGTTCAAACTAGTCAAACCCTCAATTTTTTTAAAAGCTTGGCAATAAAAAAGCCCCGATCACGGAGCTTTTAGTAACTTACTTTTAAATCAAGGTTGTTTTAAATACGGCCATGCAGCTTTCAAATAAATAAACATCGACCATAACGTTAAAACCACGGCTGTATAGAGCAATCCATACGCCAACATTTCTAGGGGCTGCCAATTTAGCAAAAATACTGAAATCGCAATCATCTGGAATGCTGTTTTATATTTACCAACGGTTGAAACCGCAACACTGGTACGCGCGCCTAATTCAGCCATCCACTCACGTAGGGCAGACACCGTGATTTCACGTGAAATAATTACAATCGCTGCAAAGGCCATCGAAATGGTAGGTTGCCATTGCACCAAGACGATCAACGCAGTTGCGACCATCAGTTTATCTGCAACAGGATCGAGAAAACGTCCAAATGCTGAAGTCTGATTTAAACTTCTTGCAAGGTAGCCATCAAACCAATCAGTGACAGCTGCGATCACAAAAATAGCAGTCAGCAATATATGACGTGACATGCTTGCAGCATGCTCACCCACGCCCATTGCAGGTGGCCAGTACGCCACCAACAAAAACACAGGAATTAAAGCAATTCGTGCCAATGTTAAAATATTAGGAATATTCAGGATTCGACCTGTTGTCATAGACACCCCAGTTTTCCCCTCATGCACGATGAAAATGCAAAATAATTTGAGGATTTATCCATCGTTAGTTGCACTCACTTTATACGAAATGCCCCTCAGTGTCACTAGGCAAACACCGTAACAGTCTGTCGCGCAATCGCTATCAACTGGTTATTTTCATCCCATAAATGAGCATATTCTGTAGCGTATCCATCCGCTGCATAATCGGTAAATACTTTATATTTAAACCAATTATGTAAGTTTGATTGCAAGAGATGTACATAGGTCAATGTCCATGTTAAAGAACTCGCAGGCGCCATAGTTTTGTACATAGGCAGTACGCCGGGCGGCCACATATCCATCGAGACCATTAGGTCAGCAACAGTCATCTTACGGTTATCATGACGTTCTGGGTTAAAACGCATCCAACCACTAAAGTCAGGTTTTTTGCTTGCAGTACACGGATACTGCCCATCTACCCAGGCCAAATCCATTTGCTGAAAGCACTGGGGTGCAAGTGGATGATGTTCGGCAATCTTTAAGCTGCTCACTTCAGGAAAATCGGGTGCTTGACGCTCCTGATTGACGGCAATGCTTGATTCACGTGGAACACCAAAGCTCGCCAATAAAATGCTTTGTACGGCATCATCTTGCCAAAGTCGAACTTCGATGGTGGTGACGGATTTGCCCTGTCTTAAAATTTCAGCACTTAAACGCACGGGCGCCAATTGTACTGGGCCTACAAATGTCACACTACAGCTGAGTAAACGTCGCTGCGGATCGGCAATGGTGGCAACGGCTTTGTGCATCATCATGCCAGCCACTAAGCCGCCATAGATCGTACGTCCTTGCAACCATCCTTCTGGAATCTCAACCCATTCATTGTGTTCAATATGTTGATACAACTGTGCGAGTGACATCATCATCCCTGATCATATTTTTGATTTTTATATCATTGTATAAAAATCAAATGATGTGAATGATCAGTGACTCATGCGTCAATGAGCATTTTGGCAAATTCAGACTTGATGCGTCATCGATTGGGGCTAGTTCACTCTATTCATGCAGAATTTTATAAATGGTACGTGCCATCACATCGCCTAAGCCCGGCACTAGTTTTAAATCATTTTCAGAAGCTTTGAGTACCCCCTGAATGCCACCAAAATGGGTCAACAGATCCCGACGACGTTTTGGCCCTAAGCCCGGAATCACCTCAAGTACCGATGAGCCGCGCTTTTTATCTCGTTTCGCTCGATGTTTAGTAATAGCAAAGCGGTGGGCTTCATCACGAACCTGTTGAATCAAATGCAGGGCTTTATGGTCTTCGGGCAATTGAATTTTTTCACCATCGGTAAAGTGCAAAGTTTCCAAACCTGGTTTACGCCCCTCACCTTTGGACACCCCGACCATAAAGGCATCGAGCTCGAGTTCTTGCATGACTTCCATCGCCATGTGTAATTGACCTTTACCCCCGTCAATTAATAGCAAATCGGGCAGCATATGCTTTTTATAGCGGCGGGTCAGCGCTTGACGCATTGCAGCATAATCATCGCCTTCGGTGATGTCATTGATGGAAAATTGGCGATAGTCGCGCTTTCTTGCACCTCCAGCATCAAAGACCACACAAGACGCGATGGTTGCCTCACCCATGGTATGAGAAATATCAAAACACTCAATACTGTCAATCGGCCGCCCAACGACTTGCTCTAACTGATGAAAGCGCTCATTCAATTCAAAATGATCGGCCAATTTACCTTTAATGGCGTGCTGCACATTCATTTGTGCAAGCTCTTGCCATTCGGCACGGGTTTCTCGCACCTTATGTTTGATTTGAATTTTTTTATCAAAGTGCTGGTACAACGCATCTTCCATGTCTTTGCGATCTGGAATATCGACATTAATGATGAGTTCCGCAGGGATTTCGTCTGCCACCTGAAAGTAAAAATTGGCAATAAAATCTGAGAGCATTTGCCCCAAATCATCGCCCAACATATCAGGAAAATAACTCTTTCCGCCGAGCATTTTGCCATTGCGCACATGCATGATTTGCACACAGGTCACACCGGCTTGATAAGCAATGGCAATAATATCTGCCTCGCCTTTGACTTTATAAATCGCTTGCTGAGTTTGCACATCACGCAGCAGTGCCATACGATCACGATAAAACACCGCCTTTTCAAACTCGAGTGCTTCGGCCGCAGCTTCCATTTTCCCAATCAGCTCTTGATTAAGCTCTTTAGTGTCGCCTTGTAAAAACCGAATCGAGTTATTGACATCCTCTTTGTAATCTTCGGGTGAGATCAAACCCACACAAGGCGCGGAACAGCGTTTAATTTGGTATTGCAAGCATGGTCGTTTGCGCTGTGAAAAATAGCTATTTTCACACTGACGCACATTAAACAGTTTTTGCAGCACCACCAAAGTATCACGCGCGTTATAAGCACTCGGATAAGGCCCGAAAAACTTACCGGCCTGATGCTTCGCTTTGCCTCGCCCTGCGGCAATTCGTGGATAGGGTTTATCGGCTGAAATAAAAATATAGACATAGGATTTGTCGTCACGCAGCATGATGTTATAGGGCGGACGATGCAGCTTAATCAGGTTTTGTTCGAGCAATAAAGCTTCGGTTTCAGAACGCACCACCAAGGTTTCAATGTCGTAGATTCGTGCCACTAAGGCCTGTGTTTTCGGATGTTCAATGGTTTTAACAAAATAGCTCGACACACGATTTTTTAAATTCTTTGCTTTACCCACATACAGCAACTCACCGTCTTTACCCAGCATGCGGTAAACACCGGGTAGAGTCGTCATATTGGCAAGAATTTTTTCAATATGTTCGCGTGCGTTTTCGTTCACTTTTGCCTTGTTCCATCTTCGATATTGCTCTTTGACATGATGTGATGCTTTTACCTGCATTTTCAAGCAATCCCGCAAATTTATTGTTGCTCATAGCAATGATCTGATTGTTAAAAGCTATTAATGCAAAATTCTAAATTTGCTATGCTCAAAACATCCCGCTTTAGGAACATGATGCATGACGAACGCCAATCCCGCCATCCATGTCGTACACCCGACAACTTCGACGCATAGCACTGCTGAAAAAAACCGTTTGATGGGTAAGCCGCGTTTTCATTTTGAACCGCATGACGTTATGCAACGCTTAAAGCAACGGATCATTGGACAAGAAGCAGCATTAGACGAAATTGAAAAAATGCTGCATGTGGTCAAGGCTGATTTTTCCAGTCCTGAACGACCGCTCTGTGTAACTTTAATGCTTGGACCGACAGGTGTTGGTAAAACCGAAACTGTACGTTTAATCAGTGAAGTGATTTATGGCCGACCTGATGCCTTTTGCCGTATTGATATGAACACGCTCGCACAGGAACATTATGCGGCTGCCATTACTGGTGCGCCTCCGGGCTATGTCGGTTCTAAAGAAGGCCATAGTTTATTTGATGAAGTTGCCATTGCAGGTAGTCATACCCGTCCGGGCATCGTGCTTTTTGATGAACTGGAAAAAGCGTCAACCGAAGTGCTTCGCGGCTTAATGAATGTGCTAGATAGCGGAAAATTAACCCTAACCTCAGGTACAAAAACCATCGACTTTCGTAATTGTATGATCTTTATGACCAGCAATGTCGGTGCACAAGCGGCACAGCAATATCTAGATAAGTTAAATTTTTTGCCCGAAAAAATACAAAAGGTTTGTCTCAAGCGCGTGCCGGTCAGCAGCATTATTGAAAAAGTCATGCAACGTAAATTCGACCCTGAATTTATTAACCGTATTGATCGTGTATTGCAATATCAACCCGTTCAAGATGATGCCTTGCCCCGTTTGGTGGAGATTGAACTGGAAAAACTTAATCAACGCCTACAACATCAAAAACGCAGTATCAAACTCACAGATGCAGCCAAAGCACATTTTTATCAGAACCATGATATTCGTTATGGCGCACGACATTTAGCACGAAAAATGCGGGTCGAGCTTGAGCCTATTTTGGCGGTGTATTTTTTGAATCATCCCGAACAAACTAAAATACACCTAGATGCACAACTTGGGCAATTGGTTATTATTAAATAATTCACTGGTCTTTAAAAGGCATGCTCACATACCTTTATTCAGCATTCTTATATTTATTGGATTGGAACACCAATCGCTTTAGCAAAAGCTTGCGGATCTTTCGGTGAAACCATGACAAATTTGGTTTTGCCATCTCGAAGATATTCAATTTTTAACCGTTTAATGGAAAGCGCAGGTGCCGCAGACAAATCCTGACTTGCACTGATGCGTTGGATATCCTGCAAAGGAATCTGCCAACGTAGAAACATGCTACGGATGTTTAATTCTGTAGCGGAAATTTGATAACGTGTATTGAATATTGGCCACCACAGCAGTAATACCGTCAAAATATACACCGCGGTATGAACAGGATATTGTTGCATCGTGCCTTTGGCTTGCATGGTGAGTAATAATTGAATGAGTAAACCGCTCATACAAACAATAAACGCCACCACCCACCAATCTTTTTTTGAACGAAAAACTTGCATCTTATCCCCCATCAACTGCTTTTATTCTATACAAGATTTTGCAGGATGCATCTGCTATTTCAGCTTTATTTTTTGCAGGAAATAAGCATACTTATCACATTATTTTCAAGAATATGGAGATCCATTTCGCTCAAGTTTCGCTAGTCATCTATTGTTATTTTTGGCGTTCTTTACGCTCGAATCACGCTTCTTTCGACATGGGTTGTTCCTGCAAACGTTTATAATTCTTTTTCTCTTGATACATTTTTGCATCGGCTTGTTGTACCAAGCTCATGGCGTCTACATAGCCTTGCTGATGGTCTGTTTGGCACAGCCCAATACTCAAACTCAAGCCACTTTCCATTTCTTCCACGGTTTCAAGTAATCGCGGGATAAAACTCCCTTCCACATGCTTTTCACTGCAACCAGGCAAGACCAAACAAAATTCGTCTCCGCCATAACGGAAGCAATGATCATCTAAACGTGCAACCGACTTTATGGCCGCAGCAACCGTTTGTAGTACCTGATCTCCACGTGGATGACCTTGTTCATCATTGATCTTTTTAAAATCATTGATATCAATAAACACTACTGTTACAGGTTCATGATTACACTGTGCGGTATATAAAATACTGGTCAATAAGGTCGATAAATGCCGGACATTTAACAGTCCTGTTAATGGATCGCGCTGTGAAAGTTCTTCCATTTCTTGTGCACGAAACTCTAGCGCATGCGCATACTGTTCCATTTTTTCACGGGAGATCTTCACCTCATTAATCAAACTCCATACATAGGTTTCCACCACCAATGTAGTATCGAACATAAAGAGCTTTTCCAACGTGTTAATAATCCGCTGATATTGTTCCGTATCATTAAAGGTACGCTGAATTAAGCGAAACAACATGGTCTTTAGGGTATGTACCGCAGAGAGATACAACTTAGGCTCTACACCAATGCGCTTATGAACCAAACCAATCCGTAAACGGTTATTCACATACGCGCTGTCATAGCGCCCGGAAAATAAATCCAATAAATATTGATGCTGCGCGCGTTGCAAACGCTTCAAGGTATCAAGATCACCAATCAAAGTGGCAATTTCTGGAATTGAGGTCTGATTTTCATAAAATTCATCAACCATACTGTCGAGTATCGGCGCCACAATCCCACCAATCGAAGCCAATTCCGCCAGCTCTAAATCAGTCAAGCCAAGCAACTGTTTACGTCGTTCTATATCTTGCATCGAAATATGCATTTGATGCATCAATGTTTGGTTGGTTGCTTTCATGAATCGGATCCCCTTCCCGCCAAATCCTTCCCTTCAGGCGTTTACACAGGGTTTCTATGCAGTAGGTCTGCAATGTTTCCACCGTTTTCACCTTTGGGTTTTGGCTATCATTGATGATGACGCTTTTCTTTCAGCTCAACGGTTTTGCATGGGCTTAAGTTCGGACGTCAACATCATATTCCTCGTCTATTGGCTCACTTTTTCTGGCTTATTCTGGTTCTAGCTTATTCTGGCTAACACTATTTCTGCTTTTTGCAGATTTGCTCTGCATAATTATTTTTATTCTGCTTGCACGATAACTGATATTTTGCTGACTGTCAGCATAAAAAAACGCCCCTAAGGGCGCATTTTTTCAATATTTATTCTACTTTTAAAATAAATATGGGCGTACAAAAATCAGGAAGAACAGCCCCAACATTAGGAACCACTTTAAAAAGTAATACAGTGAACGATTGGTTTTTTTCAAGGCTTTGGCTTTTATACGAATTTGATAGACATAGCCAAATACTTTATTTAAACCACCCGTTTTATCACCGCTTTCATTCGGTGAACTCGCAGCAGTCATGACATTTTTACCAAACCAATGGTTAAAAGCTTCCATCCACTTTGACTTTAATGGCCGTTCAACGTCTGCAAAGAAAATAATCCGGTTCTGATCCGTTTTATTTTCAGCATAGTGAATATAGGTTTCATCAAACACCACACTCTCGCCGTCACGCCATGAGTACCGCTGACCATCGACATCAATAAAACAACGGTCATTATTCGGCGTTAGTAAGCCCAAGTGATAACGCAATGAACCGGCATAGGGATCACGATGACGGACTAAACGACTGTCAGGCGCCAACTCAGTAAACATCGCGGCTTTAATAGTGGGTAGATTTTTTAACAAGGCCGTAGTTTTTGGGCAAAGTTCAGCAGCCGAAGGATGGGCTGAGTCATACCATTTTAAATAAAAGCGTTTCCAACCTGTTTTAAAGAACGAGTTAAATCCAAGGTCATCATAAGTACTCGATGCTTTGATGCCCCCTTTTTCATATAAGGCCTTGGCTTCATCACGAATCATTTCCCAGTTTTCATCTAAGACTTTTAAATCTTTAAAATGCTGCGTGTCAATATAGGGTTGGCTCGGCACTTTTGAAAACATGTACATGAGAAAATTGATCGGTGCGAGCAATGTCGAATGATCAAAAAACTGACGATAAAATGAATGACGGACTTTACCGCGTTGCTGGATATAAAACGCAGAAATGACAAAGACCGCCAGGATAATCCACTTAATCATATGAGGACCTGGTGCTAATAAGCATTGTGCTTAATAAAAAATTAACTTTTGAGAACGCGGCGAGTATAGCATAGTGCTCAGTGACGCTTAAATAAGCAGCATAGAACACTGTGTCTCAGCAAAGATGGATGACAATAGTAAAAGTGAATTGACCATTCTGCCGAAAAATACACTTGCTTTTTTCTTGATTTTTTCTTTCGCATCTCAATCTATAGCTTACATTTATAAAAAAATGTGAACTGAAACATAAGCTTCAACATATTTAATCAGAGCGATAGCGTTTAAAGGCAGATCCGAAGGCTATTTCCAAAAGAAATTTTGATGACCCTAGCGTCACGGCTTGATACAACTTGTTATGTTCTTTTTAGATATAGTTATCGTAAGATTAGCGAGGCATAAAGTGTACGCAGGAACCGCGTACTCGCTTCACAACATCAACTTAGAAGTCCTCCAAAATAAAGGAGATCAGGCATGATCCACGCTGGCAATGCCATTACCGTCCAAATGCTTTCGGACGGAATTGCAGAATTCCGCTTTGACTTACAAGGTGAGTCGGTCAACAAATTTAACCGCGCAACAATTGAAGATTTTAAAGCTGCAATTGACGCTGTTAAAGCAAACGGTGACATCAAAGGTTTAATCGTTACTTCAGGTAAATCTACATTTATCGTGGGTGCAGATATCACTGAATTCGGTGAAAACTTCGCTCAAGGCGAACAAGCGATTGTGGATTGGGCATTGCCTGTTCACGACATCTTCAATGCGTTTGAAGATCTAAACGTTCCTAAAGTTGCTGCAATCAATGGTATGGCATTGGGCGGCGGTTTTGAAATGTGCTTAGTGTGTGACTATCGTGTGATGTCAGAAGCTGCACAAGTTGGCCTTCCAGAAATCAAACTGGGTATCTACCCTGGTTTTGGTGGTACGGTTCGTTTAAGCCGCGTGATTGGTATCGACAATGCGGTTGAATGGATGGCAATGGCTGCACCGAAAAAGCCGGCTGCTGCGCTCAAAGACGGTGCTGTTGATGCAGTTGTTGCTGCAGACAAACTACAAGACGCTGCAATTGACCTTGTAAAACAAGCGATTGCTGGCCGTGTAGACTGGAAAGCAAAACGTCAAGAAAAATTAGATCCTGTTAAATTGAACATGCTTGAACAAATGATGGCATTCAATACAGCGAAAGGTGCAGTTCTTGCAAAAGCAAATCCTGCTCAATACCCAGCGCCAAAACTTCTTTTAGACTCATTACAAGCAGGTGCAAGCCTTCCACGTGATGAAGCATTGAAAATCGAAGCGCAAGGTTTTGCTAAAGCGGCTGTAACTCCACAAGCAGGTGCGTTAATTGGTTTATTCCTTAACGACCAAATTGTGAAGAAAACTTCGAAGAAATATGAAAAAGGTGCGCACCCTGTCAACCAAGCCGCTGTATTAGGCGCGGGTATCATGGGTGGTGGTATTGCTTACCAAGCGGCAAGCAAAGGCACACCAATCATCATGAAAGACATTGGTAACCCACAACTTGCTTTAGGTATGAAAGAAGCAAATGGCTTACTGACCAAACAAGTTGAACGTAAGAAGATGAAACCTGCTCAAATGGGTGAAACTCTTGCTCGCATCCGTCCTACATTAAGCTATGACGAATTCAAAGAAGTGGACATCGTGATTGAGGCAGTAACAGAGAACCCGAAAGTTAAGGGTATCGTACTTGCTGAAACTGAGAAAAATGTTCGTGACAATACGATCATTGCTTCAAATACTTCAACAATTTCAATCACACGTTTGGCTGAAAACCTACAACGTCCTGAAAACTTCGTAGGTATGCACTTCTTTAACCCTGTTCACATGATGCCATTGGTAGAAGTGATCCGCGGTGAGAAAACATCTGCTGAAGCAATCGCGACAACTGTGGTTCTTGCTCAGAAAATGGGTAAAACACCAATCGTAGTTAACGACTGCCCAGGCTTCTTGGTAAACCGCGTACTATTCCCTTACTTCGGTGCATTTGACCTTCTACTGAAAGACGGTGCTGACTTCCAGCAAGTTGATAAAGTGATGGAAAAATTCGGCTGGCCAATGGGTCCTGCTTACCTCATCGACGTTGTGGGTATCGACACAGGCGTACACGGTGCGGAAGTAATGGCGGAAGGTTTCCCTGACCGCATGAAGCCAGACTACAAAGGTGCAACTTTAACCATGTACGAAAACAAACGTCTTGGTCAAAAGAACGACGTTGGTTTCTACAAATACGAACTTGACCGTAAAGGTAAGAAAGCCAAAGTGGTTGATCCAGTGGCTTACGAACTTGTGGCTTCTGT
This sequence comes from Acinetobacter sp. YH12152, assembly GCF_013418285.1. Taxonomy (NCBI): domain Bacteria; kingdom Pseudomonadati; phylum Pseudomonadota; class Gammaproteobacteria; order Moraxellales; family Moraxellaceae; genus Acinetobacter; species Acinetobacter sp. YH12152. The sequence continues at coordinate 106,078 of NZ_VPCH01000002.1, read as the reverse complement.
TGCAACTGCGGAAAAACGTGAATTTGATGCTCAAGAAATCATTGACCGTATGATGCTGACTTTCTGTAACGAAACTGTTCGTTGCCTAGAAGACAACATCGTAGCGACTGCTGCTGAAGCAGATATGGCGATGATCATGGGTGTAGGTTTCCCTCCATTCCGTGGTGGTCCATGCCGTTACATCGACCAAACAGGTGTCGCTGAATACGTAGCGCTTTGCGACAAATATGCGTATTTAGGTAAGGCTTATGAAGCGCCACAAATGTTGCGTGACATGGCTGCTAACAACAAAAAATTCTACGGTTAAGGAGCAACGTGAATGGCTACTTTAAATCCACGTGACGTTGTCATCGTTGATGGCGTACGTTCAGCAATGGGTAAAACCAAAAATGGTATGTTCCGTAACGTCCGTGCTGACAGCTTATCTGCTGAATTAGTACGCGCGCTTGTTGCTCGTAACCAGTTTGATACCAATGAAGTTGAAGACGTTATCTGGGGCTGTGTAAACCAAACCCTAGAGCAAGGTATGAACATTGGTCGTAACATTGCATTGTTAGCAGACCTACCACGTACTGTTGCAGGTCAAACAGTGAACCGTCTTTGTGGTTCTTCTATGCAAGCAATCCACACAGCGGCTGCGCAAATTGCAACCAACCAAGGTGATATCTTCATCATTGGTGGTGTAGAACACATGGGTCACGTTGGCATGATGCACGGCATCGACATCAACCCTGAAGCGTCTAAGCACTATGCAAAAGCATCTAACATGATGGGCTTAACGGCTGAAATGTTAGGTCGTATGAACGGTATTTCTCGTGAAGAACAAGATGCGTTTGGTGTTGAATCACACCGCCGTGCTTGGGCTGCAACACAAGAAGGTCGTTTCAAAAATGAAATCGTGGGCGTTGAAGGTCACGATGCAAATGGCTTCAAAATTCTGTGCGATATTGATGAAGTGATTCGTCCTGATGCAAACCTTGAAGCATTCCAAGCTTTACGTCCAGTATTCGATCCGAAAGGCGGTACAGTAACTGCTGCAACATCTTCAGCGTTGTCTGATGGTGCGTCTGCAATGTTGCTGATGTCTGCTGAACGTGCTCAAGCTTTAGGTCTTAAGCCACGTGCTGTCATCCGCTCTATGGCAGTTGCAGGCTGTGATGCTGCGATCATGGGTTATGGTCCTGTACCAGCAACGCAAAAAGCACTTAAACGTGCTGGCTTATCGATTGCTGATATTCAAACTTTTGAATTGAACGAAGCGTTCGCAGCACAAGGTTTGTCTGTTCTTAAAGGCTTAGGCATTTATGATCAACAAGACCGTGTGAACTTGAACGGTGGTGCAATTGCATTGGGTCACCCATTGGGTTGTTCTGGTGCGCGTATCACAACAACATTGTTGAACGTAATGGAACAGCAAGATACGCAAATCGGTCTTGCGACTATGTGTATCGGTTTGGGTCAAGGTATCGCGACCATTATCGAACGTGTTTAATTTTTAATTAAATACTGAGATAAAAGAAACCCCGTTTAGTGCGGGGTTTTTTTTATGTTAACTAAACTCGCATGAATAATACTAGAAGCCCCTTCTCCCTCTGGGGTGAGCAGCATGCACCACAAGAGGATGAGGGGAAATTTTTCATATAAATCCTATCCCTGAGCGGTATTCTGCGCAAGTCTCCTTAAAAGGAGAGGGAAATTTCATAGTGCAATAAATTTTGTTCAAAAATCTTCAACAAAAAACCGTGCTAAACAAACCGTAAAAACGCCTCAGCATATTTTTAAAGTTAATACGTTAATTCTCGATTTTCAGCGATTTTTGAATTATGGTAAGGCCTGAACCAAAACTTAAATATGCATAATAATGATAAATAAACGACTTCACTACCTCTTAAAGATGAGCTGCCTAAGCACTTTTATTTTTCTTACAGCTTGCGTTACAAATAATCAAATCGGTGAACTCTCCCGTGATCTGTTTCAAAAATACGAAACAAAATATGCATGGAGAACAATCCTTGAAGATGATGTGATCGCATTTGGCAAACCCGCTAAAGCAATACCCAATGAACCAATCGATAGCATCGTAGTCGCAGGCAATAAATACAGCTATGTGATCAATAAAGGCGGTGCTGATTTTATTCAACTGATAAGCCAACTCAATCCACAATATATTCGTCTCCATCGAGAACTTGACTTTAATTCTCCGAGCCCGAACAGCACTAAATTTAGCGGAAGCTTTAAATTTTATTATGCGCCTCCCAATGGAACACTAAGTCCTACGGAAAGGGCATTATTCAACCAATATGGCGTAGCACCATGTGATTGTTCAAAGGCAGAACAGCAAGATCATCTCTTTAACTTAGAAATTGCAGGTACGGTTTACCCAAAAGTTGCGAATGCCGCAGATTTAAAGCCCTTAAGCCATCCATATAAGATCCGTATCCAGCATTACGAAGACCAAAGTGGCTATGTCAAAAAGTCAGGGCAGGAAAAATTGGCAGAATTACCACTATTGCCTTTAACACTCACAATCGACATCATTCAATTGCCTTTAAAAGCTTTAGGCTTTATTTATCAGCCTTAAATCAGAGTATGATCATATTTAATTGGTTGAATTTTCTAAGTACACATACAGCCTGACTAGCTCAAAATGGTTCCCATTTTTCCAGTATTAAGTAAGTGTTGAGTTGATCCCCATCCCTTCAACTCAACATCCTACAATTCTAAGCTTAAATTTTCTGCGCCAACAAAGTCGCAAAATGCTGTTTAATCCGCTGCCCTTCTGAATCCACCCGATGCAGCTCCCCGACATTTTCATTGTATTTCACAATGTTCCAGCCCTCATACAAGGCACTTAATTCCCCTGCTTTAAAGCTGAATGGAAAGTCAGACTGCGCAGGAATATCAGGCGTATCCATCGCACAGACAATCAGGTTATAACCATTGATATTGGTGGCTTGCTGCATATGTTGAATCAGAGGCTTCACTGTCTTGGCTTCTAAAAACATCATCACCACGGTACAGCAAATAAAATCATATGTACCTGTAATGCTTGGGTCAGCGTTTAGATCACGCTGCTGTACATGAATATTTTCAATGCCTTCCGCAGCGATCACCTCTTGCAGCTTGTGCAAACTGTGTGGATTGACATCCCATGCATCCACCTCAAAGCGCTGCTCAGACAGCTGACTTAAGTACAGCGAATTACGCCCCTGCCCACAGCCGACATCCAAAGCACGACCACCTTGCAAATATGGTGTTGCTGCCAAAATTTCTGAATGTGTTGGACTGAGCTGATACTTCTTATAAAAATAGTCCTGTGCTAAGCAATAAAAACTCAACTGACATTGCACATCGTCACTCGCAGACACAATCTTGTGCCACGCCTGCGGTTCGATAAACGGCGGTGGCTGATCTGGGCTAAATACATGCGTGGAAAGGATATTTCCAGACGCATCTAACATGGCAAAGTTCACTTCACCTTGCAGTACGGTGAGTTTTGCCCAAGTGCCTGCTTTGGTATTGTGCTGTTGTTTAAAACCTTGTGGAATCGACTGCTGCGTCCACACAGGGAGCTGTTTATAACAAATAAGCTGCTGCATCTGATGTTATCCCTCATGCGACTTTATTTTTATGCCATACCAATGGCAGAAATATATATTCACAATAACGGCTTTAACAGTGATTTTAAATCAGCTTTGAATTGAAAATTTCGAATGCTGTGCAATGCACGCTGTTTTTGTTTGTTTTTCTGCGTTACACCATGTTATCCGTTTGTAACATTGGTGGAATATTCACACAATCGAATCCCTCACTCTGTGCCGTGTAACCTAAGCGCTGTTGATAAGGCATAAAATTTACAATGCCTTATTTTAACTAAGTTTTATAGAGTGATGACTATGAACGCGATCAAAACTACTTTAGCTGTTGCTTTAGTTGCTGCTACAACTTCTGCTATGGCAACTACTGCTGTAGAACAAAAACCTGCGACTGCTGTTGAAGTTGTAAAAGCTCAAGCTGCACAAGCGAAAACTGCAACTGTAGCTGCTGCTCAAGCAACTAAAGATGCTGCTAAAACTCAAGTGGCTGTTGCAGAAAAAGCGACTCAAACTAAAACTTTAACAGTGAAAGAAACCACTAAAGCAAAAACTGCTGACATGAAAAAAGCAGTTGTAGAAAAAGCAGCAGCAACTAAAGAAACTGCAGTTGCAGCAAAAGATGCAACTGTAGAAAAAACTGTAGCGGCTAAAGACGCTGTTGTTGCAAACACTGTTGCAGCAAAAGACGCGACTGTAGCAAAAACTGTAGCAACTAAAGATGCTGTCGTTGCAAAAACTGTTGAAGCAAAAGATGCAGCTGTAGAAAAAGCAACTGATGCAAAAGAAGCTGTTGAAACTAAAACTGAAGAAGTAAAAGCTGAAGCGAAAAAAGACTGCGCTAAAAAATGTGCAGAGAAAAAAACTGAAGCAGCTAAAGCTGAGAAAAAAGGTTTCTTTTCTTGGTTCAAAAAAGCAGCTTAATCGTTGATTAAATGCAAAAAAAGATGCCTTCACGGCATCTTTTTTTTGCCCATTTAGACTGCAATACTGCTTTCTGCCAACGGAATAATCTTTTGATAAACAAACTGATTTTTCCCTTGTGATTTCGCCTGATATAGGCAGGCATCGACATGTTGTAAAGTCGTGGAGTAATTGGACAAACTCAACTGTTGAAACTCGGCCAAGCCCATACTAAAGCTGACATCTAGCCTTAATTGATCTTTTCGAAACGGCACATGTTCGCAGCGTTCCAAAATTGTTTCACACAACATTTTACCCTGCTCCAAATCGGCACCTTCGAGCAAAATTAAAAATTCTTCACCGCCCCAACGACTGATAAAACTCGCGCGTGGACTACAATTTTTTAAGATTTTTGCCAAATGCACCAAAACACTGTCCCCCATTTGGTGTCCATATTGGTCATTAATTTTTTTAAAATTATCGACATCGAGCAAAATGACACAGCCTTTATCAACCGCACCCTCTATAAATATTTGTTCTTTAAAAGCATGGCGATTTTTCAGCCCCGTCAATTCATCGCAAAAACTCACACGTTGCAAAGCCAAATACAGGCGTTTATTTCGTGCATACAGCTCACAAATAAACAGAAAAATGATCAGATAAATACCCAATGCCAAACGATAAGAACTGATCCGCGAAAGCATATGTACTTGTGCATCTGACCAATATTCCCCAGCCAATGGCATGGCACCATACCAACCACAGATCAGCGTCATTAAGCCAATCAGCCAGCAAAAGGTTTTGAGGTCGTATTTGATCGCGTAATAACACATCAATAAAGGCAAGACCATGCAGGCATAGAAGATCTGATCATTTGAGATCACATATTGCACGGCCAATGCCACGATCAGATAGCCATAATCCATCCACGGTACATTCATCCAGCGCTGAACACCAAACAGTAAACATACCACAGCTAAACTTGTTGCAAATTGCTCTAGAAAATAATCAACAAAGGCAAAGTATTGGTTGTCCATCTGAAAGCACGCCACGAACAATAGACTGCCTGCAAAAGCACTCACGATACTCGGAACAGCCAACATCAGGGTTCGCTTAAAGCGTCGTTTTTTTAAATGGCTCAGTGCCAAATAGGCTTTAATAAATACCCAAATTTGAAATGCCGAAATCGCACACAGGAGAAATTTATCCTCTAATGTCTTGGCGGGATCGACCATCAGCGAGGCCACAAAGATCGCACTAAAAGCATAGAGCACGATCAGTAAGTCGTGGCTTAAATGCTTCCGCATTAAAATCATGCCATAGGCCGCGAATGCATTTACCACCCAAACAGGGCTAATAAATAATTCATAGGTATAGCCTATCGACACCAATGAAACCGCACATATGGCAAGCCATAGCAGTATTAATTTTTTCATACGCTAAAAAAATCGTCTCTAAAAATGGCGATAAACCTTTCATTCAAAGCCAATCGGTCTAAGGTTAGAATGCTTGCAAGTTCAATACAGCTCAGCTTCTTATGCGATATGGGCTGCTGGCTAAAAAGTTATGTTTAAATTTTCGGCGTATTTTAAGTGATTTAAGTCACACTATTGATTAATAGTTGTATTAAATTTGCAATTTAAACAATCGAAGACTGTTTTAAAGCCAATGTTTTTTGCGTTATTCATGCTAGTTCGGAACTCAGTTCCCAAAATGATGCTCGATAGCAACAAAAAAAGCCATCCGCTAAAGGATGGCTTTGAATTGCATAACATGTCTCGAAGCTGTGCTGAATAATTTGAATGAAAAGGACTTATTTTAATATTTGTAATTGTTCCATCAACCAAGCCATGTATTTATCTTGATCCATAAAGTCAGGCGCCGTCCCTGTATCCAAACTATAAAATTGTTGATTAAATTCAATCACAATCTGTTCAGTCAGATGCCAATCTTCAATCATGCGAAAATACTGACTGAAGAAAAACCGGTTCTTGCCCCAATTGTTTAGACTCTCCAAACGTGGATATTGGCGGTTTGCGATAAAGTCGATATAGACCTGCTGAATATCATCAAAAATCTGAATAGCTCGCATGAGCATGGACCTCTATATGATGTAAAACCCTGCTAAAAGCCACTTTATCGCGCAAATTTGAAAGAGTGATGACAGTCAGTTAAAGCTTTTGTTTCAACTCTGAACGGTTCTTTTGGCGAATCTCATCCATTTGCGCATTGAGCGCTAACATCTCTGTATAAAGCTGATTAAACTGCTTTAAAGGCGCATCTTCATAGAACATAAATAATTTATTTTTCTTTTCCCATTTATTGGCTTTCAGCACAGCAAAGAGCTCATCAGCCTTCGCCAAGCTTTGCTTTTCTAACTCAAATAAAGCATGCGACTCATCACTATCACGACTGTCTCTTAAACTCTGCGCAATTTGCTGACGAAACACCTGTTTGACCGCCAACTGTTTGGCCTGAGCTAAACCATTTTCCTCTTGCTGTGTGGTTTTTTGCTCATAAGCATCGACTACTGCATGCACCTGTTGCAGCATTTGCTCAGTCTCTTGATATTGGTTTTTTTTATCTTGCAACAAGCGATCGATGTCGAGAAATTTATCCCAATTCAGTGCTTTAAGATCACGAATATATTGATTTCGCGCTTCTGCACGCTGCAGCATTTGGCTCAAAATAAAATCCGACATGATTTTATAATCACCCGTTAGCCGTGCATCTGTCACATTAAGTTGTATCGGTTCTTCCCAGTGCTGAGCTTGCTGAAAAATTTGCTCGGTTTTTTCGCGCAAAACCGTTTCATAGGTCGAGAGTTGCACAGCTTCTTTTTGCTGTACTGAATATTGATAAAACATCCATCCAAAGACCAATACCGTAGCACTGGCCAAGACAACAAAGATACGCGGCATAATGAGCTCCGAATGCCCTTTTATTCAGTTTAACCAAAAGTTTGAAGATTGACGATAAAATAGCCATGCTTTTTAAGGTGGCTATTTGAAATCATCAATATAGAAAGTCTTAAATTGCGCATGTCATCAAAACGAAAATTCATGGATAAAACATGAATTTTCGCCTTCAATGTACTGTAGAGATGTATTCGATTATGGGGTCTTGATCGGATTGGTATTTAACTGACGGTCGATGTTTCCGAGATTGATTTGCTCACGACTGATTTGCACATTGGTCGCATTACGGTCGATCCCAAAGGGTTGCAACATAATATATAAACCATTGCGTGGGTCAGAAGACTGCAAACCTGCGGCAATATTTAAAACATGCTGTTGCATCAAAGGCGATAAATTCGACATATCTGGCACTGCTGTGGCGGGTAAGATATCAATATTTGACACGATTGTTGCATCGACACCTTTGTTTTGAGTATCACGCTCAAGTTGCATCACCCGTTGCTGTAAGGCTTTACGGCGATCCACCTGCTCTTGATACTCAACAATGCCCGTCTCTGCACGCATTTCACGCTCTGCCATAATGGTTAAAGCAGGCATCTGAATAGCTTGTTGTTCGGTTTCATCAGCTTTTGTAGTGGCTTTTTCCGCAGCCAATGTACTCATAGCCGTCATTGCTGCACTAACAAAAACCAAAACGGAAACAGATTTAGGAAGATTCATCATGTTCATTCCGAGAGATTTAAAAATAGAAAATTGAAAAAATTTACACTGCTATTATTGTACAACAATTAATCAATTTACCAGATTTAACCCCGACAAACGGCAGGATAGCACAGCTAGTTTAAACCTCACGTTGCTCATTCTAGACTTGAGATATCGTCCTTTACCTATCTGCATTACCACTGCTTTTTCTTTTTTATACTGTTCCAATTCTTAACAGCACAGGAAATGACAAAGCAAACTCTTGCTGCGGATGTCGGCTAAAGAAATCCTGCAAAGCTGCACACGGCTGAAGTGTCGGATGCCGCTGTTGATAGTGTTTAAGCCCAGACCACGTTTGCAAATAGTCCAAAATTTGCTGTGAACTCCACCTGTAATTTAAAAACAGCTGAGGTGTCGCTAACTCCTGAAATGGAAACGGAATACTGCGATATTCTTCGTCGATGTAACAACGTTCAGCATCCCAATAGCCTTTTAACGTGACAAAATACAGATCCTGTAAAAGCTGGTTCAATTCCGCGTGTTCAAATTGAATCAGACCATAACCCACAATGGCGATATGACCTTGGGGTTTCAATACGCGTCGTACTTCTGCATAAAATGTAGCAAAATCGAACCAATGAATCGCTTGCGCGACTGTGATTAAATCCGCTGAATGGTCGGCAAGCGGACAATGTTCGGCGCTAGCTTGCTCATAACGCACATTGTCTAAATTGGGTGCTTGTGCCAATTGTTCGGCACTCAGATCTGTCGCTAAAACCTGTTGAAAATAGGACGCCAAACCTTTGGTAAATTGACCTGAACCTGCACCACAGTCCCATGCCAATTCACGCACGGCAACATGCTGCAAGATGCTATCGACAACTTCAGCAGAATAACTTGGACGTGATTGTTGATACAGCGCACTCCCTGTAGAGAAAAGGTCTTTCATTGTAAAAATTCATTATTTATTTTTTTATCAGTTTAATCGAATTTTTAGGGTTGGAAACTAGCACTTAAGTCATTGCTTCAGCGATAAAATTTGAGCTTCAAATATTTACTCAATCACGTGCTGTATATAAAAACTGGTCTGTGCAATCGGGCTTAATTGATCATTCATTTGATAATATTTCACATCATAATGACCAGTTTTCCATCCAGTCATGGGATAGAAACTCACCCAGTTTTGTTGCTGTTGCTCACTAACTTTGCGTGGCGTAAAGAGCAGCACTTCACCGCTATCACGATGCGTCCAACGCACCATAACTTGCGTATTGTTTGGAACTTTACCCATGGTATCAAAATGTGCATACAACGGCTGTGTGACATAGATTTCACGAGGTAAAACTTGATCTACATCTGTCTGTGATTGATCAGTCACATACGCTTGCCCTGCCAATCGCTGCTGCGGATCATTTTTGGCTTGTAGAAATTCGTCTAACATCTGCTGCGCAAACTGCTGCTTATTTTGAATCCCTGCAAAACTGTAATTGGGAAATGCCTGCTGTAAATATTGCCCCAATTGTTGATCTGAAGTCTGCTGAATAATGCTCTTTAGCTGAAGATGTTGGCCTTTGAGTTGTTGCTGTATATCTTTAGAATGAGGCTGATCCGAGGTATCTCGATCTAAAGCCAAGAGTGCCACAGGATTATTCGTCGCCAAAGAGACAAGCGAGTGCTCAGGTGGCGGCGACGTCAAGCTTGGTTGGTCATTCCACGATGCCGCAATATAGCCCAGTGCAAAACAAAGCAGTCCAAGCATCAGATATTGAAGTCGCTTCAACTGTCACTCCACGAAACTATGTTCATTTGATTAAAGCCTGCAGCGGAGCACTTCTGTGCCGACAATATATTCACCAGAGCTCATCGTCGTACCCGTGTTAATCACCTGATTTAAGCTAAAGTTAGATCCAACTTTTAATTTAAGCAGACCATTATCACATGCTGCAGTTATTCTGCTGCCCGATTTCATATTGGATACACAGCCCGTTTTGGTCACGGCATAAATTGTTTGCCCTGCGGAAATACTGGTGCTGCACGATGCTGTAATTATTTTATCGAGCGATGATTCACAGGAAGAGCAATTGCCATTATCACAAAGCGCTGCTGCATTTTCACTTTTACATTCATAGGTCACACCATTTTGAATAATGGTTTTAGAATAGGAAGAATCGACATTACTACCGCCCCCGCCACCACATGCGCTCAGCAAGGCAATCATGCCAATCAAAACAGGAAATAATATTTTTTTCATAACCTTAACCCTTATTTTTTAATAATTTTCTTATAGCAATTGGGCCCATCATCTGGCATCGATTGTAGCAGTTAAACTGTGCGAAATATCAACACCTGAAAAACAGCAGACGAAAAAAAACCTCAAACAATCGTTTGAGGTTTTTCGAATATGGTGGCGAGACCCAGGATCGAACTGGGGACACACGGATTTTCAATCCGTTGCTCTACCTACTGAGCTATCACGCCGATGCGGTGTATTAAGCCGCATCTCAGTTAATTAGTCAATCATATTTATAAAAATATTTTTCGTATGCATATTTTTTAGGCAAAAAAAATCCCTGATGGGATCAGGGATTGATAAACTGAAAAATCAGTTTTGAATATGGTGGCGAGACCCAGGATCGAACTGGGGACACACGGATTTTCAATCCGTTGCTCTACCTACTGAGCTATCACGCCGATGGGGCGTATTAAACAATTTCAGTCTCATGGCGTCAAGCATCCGTTGCGCTTTTTTGTGCAAATGTTTATTTTTGAATCAATATTTCACATTATTTGCTTGTTTTTTGAGTGATTTCAAATTTCCACAGCTGAAATTACTGTGAAGACAACGTATATATCCAACAAAAAAGCAGCTCAATGGCTGCTTTCAATTGGGGGCAGGTTATTCTGCCGCAGTAATTTTTCCAATGTGTGCCAAACAGCGGTGGATCGCGCCACAACCCGGCTCAAAAGTCTTCACCCCTTTTTCTTCTTCCATACGGGTGGCTTCACTGACTAAACGTTCTGCAACACCACGCCCACGATTTGCAGGGTGTACCACAATATATTCAAGGGTTTTGCTTTCACCTTGGCCTGTACACCAAATCGCACCAATCAATTTTGTATTAAATTCTGCAGTATAAACTAAGGTATACTGAGCTAAGTTCTGCTCAAGTTGTTCAATCGCATCGGAACCGTCGCTAAACTCAGGGCTGGTGTCATACAGTCGCTCAAGCTGGCTGCGCACTTCATCATTTTCTAAAGAAGTATAGGCATGTACGGTAATAGGCATTGATAAACCCTCCTGAGCAATCTAATATGCGGTGACTTTTCGTCACAGCGAAAATATTTTTACATCAATCATTTTGACGTATTTGAGGAACGTGTCTATGACAGATCGTATCAGTGAAGTGGTAAGAAACACCAACGAAACCAAAATTCGAGTTCGTGTGAATCTTGATGGTACTGGTCAAGGCACTTTAAACACTGGTGTTCCATTTTTAGATCATATGATTGATCAAATCAAGCGACATGGTCTGTTTGATATTGATATTCATTGTGATGGCGATCTTGAAATTGACGATCATCATACCGTAGAAGACTGTGGGATTACACTGGGTCAAGCTTTTGCTCAAGCACTGGGCAATAAAAAAGGCTTACGTCGCTACGGTCACTTCTATGCGCCGCTCGATGAATCACTGAGTCGTGTCGTGGTTGATTTATCTGGCCGTCCGGGTCTTTGGATGGATATTCCATTCACTCGCGCGCGCATCGGGACTTTTGATGTGGATCTTTTCTCTGAATTTTTCCAAGGTTTTGTGAACCATGCGTTAATGACGCTGCACATCGACAACCTAAAAGGCAAAAACAGCCACCACCAAATTGAAAGCGTATTTAAAGCCTTTGCCCGTGCATTACGTATGGCGTGTGAAGTTGACCCGCGTGCCGAAAATACTGTTGCGTCTACCAAAGGAACATTGTAATGACCCGTATTGCCCTTCTTGACTATGGCATGGGAAATCTTCACTCAGCAGCAAAAGCCCTCGAACACGTGGGCGCAACTGTTGATGTCACCAATGATCCTAAGCTGATTGCACAAGCAGATAAAATTGTGTTCCCCGGTGTGGGAGCAATGCGTGACTGTATTCAAGGCATGCATGATGCAGGCATTGATGAAGTTGTCCGTAAAGCGGCATTTAATAAACCTGTGCTTGCGATCTGTGTCGGTATGCAGGCCCTAATGCAGCATTCCGAAGAAAATGGCGGTGCAGATGCATTGGGTATTTTTGAAGGTTCGGTTAAACGCTTTCCTGATGTAGAGGGATTAAAAGTGCCACACATGGGCTGGAACCAAGTGCATCAGGCAGACCCTAGCCACCCGATGTGGAAAAACATTGAGCAAGATGCACGTTTCTATTTCGTACATAGCTTCTATGTAGAGCCGCAAGATTCAAGCATTGTCGCTGCAACCTGTGACTATGGTTTGGAATTCTGTACCGCAATTCACAAGGAAAACTTGTTTGCGACACAATTTCACCCAGAAAAAAGTCATACAGCCGGCCTGCAATTGCTGAAAAACTTTGTGGAATGGGATATTTAAAATTCCTTCACCGCAAAAAAGCCCGCTCCTTGCGGGCTTTTTTGTACTGTTTATTTTTCATCCTTTTATTTTCTACATATTCATTTTAGAATTTGCCTACTTATAAAAATACCAAAGCCTAGGAATAATAATGAATACATTCACATCTGACTCACCGACCCAAGCCAGTGGTCGCTTTAGCCGGCGCGCATATCTTGCATGGAATCTACTTCTCGGCATTATTTTTACGCTAATTGCTGTTGTAGTCGGCCTGCTCATACCCGGTGCGCAAAATGCGTTGACTGAGGGTGCAATGTCGACGCCACTCATGATTATTTTCTTTATCATGTATGCCATCGTCATTTATTACAGCGTCATTTTCTTAATCCGTCGTTTACATGACCGAGACCATTCTGGATGGCTTGCACTGCTGATCTTAGTTCCTGTAGTGAATATATTATTTGCGCTCTATGTGTTATTTGCACCGGGTAATAGCGGTAGTAATAGCTTTGGACAACCACGCCCGACCAAAGGCTGGGAAACAGTACTCGCTGTTTTGTATATCGTGGTGTTTATACTCGGTATACTCGCTGCGATCATGATTCCGTCTTACCAAAACTATGTGATCCGCTCTCAACAAACCACGATTCAACAACAATAATGATAAATCATTAGATGCCGCCGAGATCGTCCTAAACAGCAATACATCTACTCAAACAAGCTCACACAAGTGGGCTTTTTTTGTACTTTACCTTTATAATCAACGCGCTTTTTTGGTACAGGATCAAATCCTGTACTTTTTCACATTTTTATGTCGTTTTTAGCTCAATTTTTTGCGGCTAAAAATGAATGATAACAATACTTTTTACGATAATTTAAGATCATTTAATATGAATAATTCACCCAATATAAACTCTGGTTGGAACCGTGACGGTCGTTTTAATCGCATGTCTTTTATCGGTTGGAATGTCTTCTATGGCCTCATACTGAGCATATTGATGCTACTGATCGTCAGCATGATGCCCAATACCCTCAATGCCCTAATAGCTCATGCTGAAAATCCAATGACGCAAGTGATTGGATTGATCCTAAATATTTTAATGCTGATCCCTTTGATGATTTTTTCAGTACGTCGTTTGCATGACTTTAATCTCTCAGGCTGGTTTGCACTCTTAGAGCTGATTCCGTTGCTCAATATCGTCATGTGCATTGCGCTGATGCTCATCCCCGGGTCTGCAAATGCCAATCAATATGGTGAGCCACGTGAATCCAAAACATGGGAGGTGGTTCTCGCCTTTCTCTTTATCGGTTTATTCTTACTGATCTTGGTAAATGTATTATTTACTGCGCGTTTTCTGTTTTAAGTTACTGTCTTTAAACCTCTTGGTCACTGTGTTTAAGTGCCCTCGTCACTGTCATAGCAACGCGCTATGACAGGCAGGTGAGTCAATGGCTCATGCTCAACGCCACATCTCGGTATTTGCATTTCCCTACTAAACGCTCTAGGCTGCAACAACAAGCCTTTGAATTGAATCACAATGACTGATGCTCTACTGACACCTATTTTGCCAACAAAAGAACAGATTAAAAATTTTCCATTGTTCCAAAATTTAGTGCCAGAGCAGATCCATGTCATTCACAATGCAGAACAATGCCAACACTGGGCCGATGAATTGCAGACGACTGCCTTATTCGGTTTCGACTCTGAATCTAAGCCGACTTTTCGTAAAGGTGAGGTCTCTACCGGTCCACATTTAATCCAACTCGCTACGGCGCAACAGGCGTGGTTGTTTCAAATGAACGAATACACTTGGGATTTTTTAAGACCAATCTTGAGTAATCGTGATCAAATTAAAGTGGGTTTTGGCTTAAAAAATGATGCGCATTTATTTCGTAAAAAAGGCATCGAACTGAATAGTGTATTGGAACTCTCCAAGTGCTTTGCTTCTTTTGGCTTAAGCCAACCTTTAGGTTTAAAAAATGCCATGGCACTGCTTTTTCGTGTGAATTTTCCAAAATCTAAATCGGTCAGCACCTCGAATTGGGCCAAAAAGCGCTTAAGTCCGGAGCAAATTCGTTATGCCGCTGCCGATGCCTATGCCCCTGTTTTGGTCTTTGAAGAATTATTACAACGTGGCTTATTACCCAAAACCATCCCCAATACTTCTCTCAAACTAAGAATTCGTCCGCACATGAATTTATAAATCCTTAATTATTTTAATGATTTAATTTATATTCAGCGATGTAACCGCTCTGTAACTGGATATTGCCCCAATCTATGGCATGACCAAGTGCAAAGATCGGCTGAAGAGTGCCAATGAATTTGCAGTTTATTTGCGCTAAAGATTTGAACAGTACCTTATTGCCTTAAAAATAGTCACTGCACAGTCTAAAAAAATAAAATCGCACCTTTTAAGTACATTTATATCTTTGATTTAACTCATTTTAATTACATTAATACACATTTATATTTTTATTCGACTAAGGTTTTGATCTCTCTAGATTTTCTAGCAGAATTACATGATTTATCTCATTCTTTCTATACTTTCATAATTTGTTTTCATCAGTCCCCTTTTGCTAAAACAAATCTGCCAAATACATAACACATCATAATTTAAAAACTTGGAGAACCTGACATGTTGAACTTATTTACAGGAAAAATCAGCGGCGTACTCAGCCTGACTTTACAAGGGATCAGTAAAGCAGCAGTTGGACTGGTTTTAAATACTGTTTTGGATACAGTAGACAGCGTATTAGAGACCGTAAGTAGCTTAACAGCGCCCTTAACGGATGCACTGACTGAGCTTCCGCTCATTGGTGGGACCATCGAAAAAGTACTCGCAGTTGAAAATCAGTTAGTCGGCACCTTAGGTGATGGCTTACATGCGGTAGCCGATCAACTAGCGACAGGTGATCTTCTCGGCGGTGTACAGACCGCTCTCAATGGCGTAACTGGGGTGGTCGGTCAAACTGTGACTGAAGTTGCAAGTTTGGTTGATCATCTCAGTGGTGTGGCTGCACCAATCACAGATGTACTTTCTGACCTGCCATTGCTGGGCGGTCTATTGGATGCAGTAGGCGAAACTACGGGGAATTTAACAGGCTTGTTGGCTGAAACGGGCGACTATGTAGCCAGTATTGATCCTACCGAATTATTAACATCCGTCCTGAATGATCCATTAGCAAGTGTAGGTGGTGTCGTGCAAGATGTTTCAGGCACTTTAGATGCCTTACTGGATGACATTGCACCGATTACATCGATTGCTACTGAACTTCCTGTGGTCGGTGATCTCGTTCAAGTGGTCGGTGAAAGTACTACAGCCCTCAATCAAGGCTTATACGATGTCGGTAGCTTACTTCAATCCGTAAACATCGATTTATTACAAACAACCGCTTATGTTTAATGACTAAAAACACTAATACACAGCGCATTTTTATAGACCAAGAATAAAATCCAATCCTCTATTTACACTGGCCTGACACATGTCAGGCTTTTTTAATTCATCAATTCTGATATTAGCATTTAGTGAATAGCCGTTTATTTGATAAGATTAGGCACAAATTCATTCTTAATTTGATTGAGCAAGGAGCGAAAGCATGCTGATCATCCCTGCAATTGACCTGAAAGATGGCAAATGTGTCCGTTTAAAACAAGGTCGTATGGAAGACGATACCGTATTTTCTGACGATCCAGTGGCAACTGCACAGCATTGGGTAAATGAAGGCGCGCGTCGCTTACATTTGGTAGATTTAAACGGTGCTTTCGCTGGTACACCGATTCATAAGCCTGTGGTTGAAGCGATTGCTAAAGCACAGCCTGAATTGCCAATTCAAATTGGTGGTGGTATCCGCTCTCTTGAAACCATTGAACACTACCTTGATGCAGGCGTCTCGTTTGTCATCATTGGTACAAAAGCGGTAAAAGAGCCTGAATTTGTTGAAGAAGCGTGCAAAAAATTTGCAGGCCATATCATTGTCGGTATCGATGCCATGAACGGCATGGTGGCAACGGATGGTTGGGCAAATGTCACTGACGTGAAAGCGACTGATTTGGCAAAACGCTTTGCAGATGCCGGCGTATCAAGCATTGTCTACACCGACATCGCACGTGATGGCATGATGCAAGGTGTGAACGTTGAACAAACCGTTAACCTTGCAACGTATTCAGGCTTACCTGTTATTGCATCGGGTGGCGTGACCAACCTTGACGACGTGCGTAACTTAAAAGGCCAACCGGGTATTTTAGGTGCGATTACCGGTCGTGCAATTTATGAAGGCACATTGAACCTTCGTGAAGCTCAATTACTGCTTGATCAACAAAGCTTGTAATTTTCCCGAGCAGAAAAGAGGTCTTCGGGCCTCTTTTTTTATTTCTCCTCTTCAAACAATCAAATACACATGTCAACCGTCCAATCTGCTTGGAAAGCCAAGTTTCCGCAGCTCGCACTCATCCTGATTACCATGATTTGGGGCGCCAGTTTTATCACCGTGCAATACGGTTTAAATTTTAGCAGTCCAGTGCTGTTTGTCGGTCTACGTTTTGCCGCAGCTACACTGGCTGTGAGTCTGTTATCGCTCAAATATCTTAGACATTTTTCTCAATACGATGTCATTGCGGGCGCAAGTATTGGCGCGGTAATTGCGATCGGCTATGCGACGCAAACAGTCGGCTTGCAAAGCATCAGCAGCAGTGAATCGGCTTTTTTAACTGCGCTGTATGTACTGCTGGTGCCGATTTTTATGTGGCTCTGTTTTCGGCATAAACCACATCTGATGACATGGCTGGGAGTAAGTTTGGCTTTTGTCGGTTTGGTCTTTTTAACTGGTAATGGTTTTGGCGCTATTCAGCTCAATTTTGGACAAATCATTACGCTGTTCGGGTCGATTGCCATTGCCTTTGAAATTATCTTGATCAGTTATTTTGCACCCCGCGTCAATCTGCGCAGAGTGACGGTTCTACAGTTGGCATTTGCCTCTCTATTCTGTTTTTGCTTTGCCCCACTAGTGGGTGAAACCACTTTGCCAAAATTTGAATGGCCATTAATCGCTGTACTCTGCGGATTGGGGCTAGCTAGCG
Source organism: Acinetobacter sp. YH12152 (assembly GCF_013418285.1). NCBI lineage: Bacteria > Pseudomonadati > Pseudomonadota > Gammaproteobacteria > Moraxellales > Moraxellaceae > Acinetobacter > Acinetobacter sp. YH12152. Next base: position 88,312 of record NZ_VPCH01000002.1, on the reverse strand, counting down.
CCGTCATTCAACTGGTGATGAACTGGGCGCAGCGCATGGTTGACCCTGCACAGGCAGCAATCATCTATGCAGGTGAACCGGTTTGGGCCGCGATCATTGGGCGGCTTGCAGGTGAACGCTTAACACCGCTCGCTCTCATTGGCGGACTGTGTGTGGTGTTCGGTGTGATTGTGAGTGAATGGCGGCCGAAACGGTTAAAGAAACGCTAATTTCAGCATCCTTTCCCATAACAAAAAGCGACCCATAAGGTCGCTTTTTTGATGCCAAGATTTTTTATGCTAAAAATCTTTAAACTCGCATTACTCATACATCGGTCGGTTGTCATTGACACGGATTAAACCTTTAATCGCGCGGTACACAATCCATAACCAAGACAGTCCGATTACCGTGACGCAGAAGGTACTCGCTCCCAGTGCTACACCTGCAAAAGCATTGGCATTATTGCCGGTAAAGAACAGAAAAATAAAAGGCACGAAAGCAATGATGTTCCAAATGAGATACCACCAAAACGTGCGAATCTGCCAAGTGAAATGGCTTTCAAAAATCGTGCCGCGCACATCACTGCGTTTGACGTAATTGATAATCAACGCGAGGACCGCAAGCAAGCCGGCAGAAAAAATCGCCACAATATAAAGAATATACAAAATAATCGTGAGCAGGCGGTTTGGATCTTTATCAATGGAATAATTCATTTCGCTCTCCGTCATGATGATTTTGCGGATCATTCCACCCTAGATATGCAGGATATTAAATGGTGAAATCAGCCATAAAATCAGTAATATGTTAAAGGCTATAGTACAGAAATATATTTTTCGAAATGGTTGTTTTTGTGTTTTATGCCGCAAACGTTGCTGAGCCAGCCATGCCGCCGGCCACCCACCTAAAAAAGACAAAAGATGCAGTGTATTTTCTGGCACGCGTCGGTTCCCCATTTGCGCAGCTTCTTTATCTTGAGCGTAGAACCAATAGGTCAGGACATTGATAATACTCACAAAAAGCAGCACCATGCCACTGAGTAAACCCGCCACAGACAAACCCGCCAAGGCGAGGATATAAATGATGCACAAGATTTGCATCGGCTCTGCCTGACGCGGCATCTGCACCACATTTTTTTTATTAGGGCGTTGTGTAGCTTTGGTTTGTGAGGCTTTTAAATAATGCACTTGCTGTGCACGAAAGCGTCCGCGTTCGTCTAAGATCACAGCATAATCCAACGCGCAGCCCACGATTGGTCGTGGGCCGGGACGGGAAAAATCTTTAATGTGCAAAAATACGCGATCTTTGGTGCTATCGTTCGGTTGAATGAAGCCGTAGCCCTTGTCATCAAACCATTCTACTAAGCGTCCTTGATCACGCATGCTTTTCCCCCTCGTTGTTTTTAAAATTTATGCAGTGACGAATTTTAATCGTTCAATCAGCATATTACGCATTTCAGCAGGGTTTTTCTGCAAAATATCATCCCCTGTACGGCCTTCTGCCGCATTTTTCTGTGCCACCTGTAAACGCATCATCCAGAAACGACCTGCCGCCATCGCCAAATATAACTCTAGGCATGATTTTTCATCTGCGGTTAATGGACGCACGCTTTCATAGGCATTTAAAAAGGCAATGGCTTTGTCTTCATTCAAATGTACATCCGGATATTCAGTACAAAAGTCATTTAAAGTAATAGCAATATCAAACAAGAGTTCGTCTTTATTTAACTCATAAAAGTCTAAAATGCCGTTGAGTTGATCGCCTTCAAATAGAGTATTGTCACGGAACAGATCAGAATGAATAAAACCGGTAGGACGGTCTGGATACATCGCCGTTAAGATGTCATATAAGCCCAACAGATTGTTAAGTAACGTGGTATCTGCTTCATTTAATGTTGGACGAATATCACGTGAAACTTGTAACCAATAAGCATGATCACGATATTCTGCACGTTCCAAAGGGAAATCTTGTAAAGCCACATGCATTTTCGCTTGGGCTACAGCAATCGCTTCTGCTTGCGCTAAGCTCGCAGGCATGGGATGTTGACCTTGCATGCGTGGCGCAATCTGTGCAGGTTTATCCTTTAAGCTATGAATCGCTTTACCCGAATGATTCAGCGGTACAGGCACAGCTAGACCAGCCTGCCCCAAATGTTCAAGTACAGGGACCAGTTCCCCTGCACCTTGCTCGTCCATCTCTTCAAAAACAGTTAATACATACTGCGTGCCATTTTCGCAAACAATAAAATAGTTGGTATTTTGAATACCGCCTTGAATCGGAATCAGGTCAATCACCTCCAGTCCATAAGGTGCTGCAAAATCCTGAACTTCCTTTAAAGTCAAAGTGGTATAAACCGACATAGAAAACCTGCGAAAAAACTTACATATTTTTGATAGAATAACCGCTCCGACTACTAAGGTGTAGCATCTAAGTCGCGAAGTTTCATAATCGGCTGTTATTTTTGGAAAAAATTATGCTTGCTAAACGTATTATTCCTTGCCTCGACGTGGACAACGGTCGTGTAGTGAAAGGTGTTCAATTTCTTGATATTCGTGATGCAGGCGATCCAGTTGAAGTTGCACGCCGTTATAACGAACAAGGTGCGGACGAAATTACCTTCTTAGACATTACCGCAACCTCAAATGGTCGTGATACCACTTACCGTACGGTAGAGCGTATGGCTGAGTCTGTATTTGTGCCATTAACAGTCGGTGGTGGCGTGCGTAAAGTAGAAGATATCCGCCTGTTATTAAATGCGGGTGCGGACAAAGTTTCGATTAACTCTGCGGCTATTTATAACCCTGAATTTGTACAAGAAGCCTCTCAGCGTTTTGGCGCACAGTGTATTGTGGTTGCGATTGATGCAAAAAAAACTGGCGACAATAAATGGGAAATTTTCACCCACGGTGGTCGTAAAGAAACCGGTATCGATGCCATCGAATGGGCAGTAAAAATGGCGGACTTCGGTGCAGGTGAATTACTCATCACCTCGATGGATGCTGACGGAACCAAAGCCGGTTATGACCTTGAACTGATGCGTAACATCAATGACCGTGTGACCATTCCAACCATTGCTTCTGGTGGTGTCGGTAATCTCCAACATTTGGCCGATGGCATTTTAAAAGGTGGCGCAGATGCGGTGCTTGCAGCCTCTATTTTCCACTTTGGTCAACACACCATTCCTGAAGCGAAAAAATATCTTGCAGAACAAGGCATTGAAATGCGTCTTTAATTGATTCGTTTTCAATGAGGATTGAAAAAGAGCGATGATTCGCTCTTTTTTTGCTTTGGTGTTTTTGATGCAACGCCATGGAGTTGTAGCAGCGAATCGTCAATTTAATTCATCCACTATAGACATAAAAAAAGGAGCCTTGTCGGCTCCTATAAACCAAGAAAAACTACAGCACTTGGTCTGATACTTAAAACAAATGAAAAAATATACATAGCAACTTCATCAATCAACTCGTCGTGTACAAGCCTTTTGATGATTTAAATATAGGGCATTTGCACTGCATTTGATTGACAGTAGATTCATAATTTGTTGACAAATTGCGACAACTCAATTGGGTAGAAAAGCTTGTTGTCACAACGTACAACGCTTTCACATTAGACCGTTTCAAGAAGTGCAACTGGCTTTTCACGCTCAGCGACCCACTTTGCAGGAAATACCCGATTGACCCAGTGTGACAATGGTTTCGCAATCGCTGTCGGTAGTAACACACCCAATGGGTTCTGTTCCTGTAATTTTGCCGAGGAGATCACTCGAGTCCCTAAAATATAATCAAACCACGGCTTAGTCACACACCAATTGGCATCCTGATTTGAGTTCATATGGTGGTCATAGTGCCATGGAATCTTTTTCATCGCCCACTCTGGCTCAAGATGTGCGCGACGATGGATATAATAATAATTCCCTGCGCAATACAGCACCGACAAACTTATTCCTTTGGAAATGGGATAAAACAGCGGGACAAATACAGCTGAAACTGCCACCAAAGACAATATTTCATTTTTCGTGCGCCAGTTCTGTACACCTTCAACATAGCCATGATCATGAAAATCTGTTTTTCGAACTTCACGATGATGTTCCCAATGTGATTTCATGCTTTTCGGTACTGGACTAAAACGTGGCTTGCCTGACCGATGTGTCCCATGCAAAACATATTTATGCGCGACCCATTCAAAGGCATTGGCGACGACCAACCCTGCAATAAAACCTTTTAACATGACCAATATCTCCTTTTCTTAGCTCCACTATAGGTAATGAAGAGGGCTAGATATTGACCGTTTTTTTTAATATTATTGACAAAACACGACAAAATTTAGAATTAAAAAAATATGCAACAACTCAAGGACTATACAGGATCGGTCTATGGAGGACTGGGCCATTTGCTCTATGCTTATCACCAAGCTCAAGGCATTGCTATTCCTGAAAAACTGAATAAAGTTCAAAACTTAGAACGTTTTGATTATGCCGTTTGGCGTGATTTATTGATGGATTTGGATCAAAAGATCCAAAAGCCAGCGCTGGGTTTAGAAATTGCAGAACATGTGCAACCCAAACATATTGGCATCATTGCGTATATTGCCCTGTCCTGTGAAAACTTAGGCGAAGCGCTGCTCCGCTACCATGATTTTCATCGCTTAATCTTCGATGGTAGTCCATTGCTGATTGATATTCAAAATGATTTTTTCTCGATCGGTTGGAATGATTTACCCATGAATATGGCCAATCAATTGACCGATGAAATTGCGATTGCCTTAATGCTGCAGTTTCTAAAATTATTCATGCGTTTTGAAGATATCAATTTACACGAAGTGCATTTTCATAATCCTGCACCGAAAAATGTCGCTCAGTATGAACAATATTTTCGCTGTAAAGTTCGATTTTCCCAAGAAAAGTCGAAGGTTATTATTCCCATTCAAGAACTGTCTCGCCCCTTTTCCCAAGGCGATCAGACCTTACAAAAACTGTTAATGCAACAGGCACAGTCTTTATTAGAAAAACTGCCGAATACCACGCAAATCGACCAACGCTTACAGCAAGCCATCTTAATGGGTTTACAAAAAAATCAGTTCCAAATTGAACATGTCGCTACTCAACTGAATCTGTCCGTCCGACAATTACAACGCCATTTACAACAACAAGGCAGCACCTATCAGCAACGCATGCAGGAGGTCCGCTGTATGATGGCTGAAGAATTTTTAAGAGACCCACATTTAAGTTTGCAAAAAATTGCGCTACTGCTGGGTTATTCAGAACAGAGTGCATTTCAACGTGCTTTTAAACAATGGCGAAATTTAACCCCACAGCAATGGCGCTTATCGCAAATTGATGCAGCAAGTTAAAATGTGACGCAGTTATCATTTTATATATTGTGATTTTCAGCAAAATCCATTAAAGCTATGCATATTCAATAAATGAATAAAACAACACTTCACAACTATATTGCACTCATGCTGAGTGAAAGATTGAAAATCTATTCCAAATGACAAAAACAAATGGAATTTTAAATGAATAAATATTTAGCAGAACTGATCGGTACGTTTTGGCTGGTCTTTGGTGGTTGTGGTAGTGCGGTCTTGGCTGCGGCCTTTCCTGAACTTGGCATTGGCTTCGCAGGCGTGGCACTGGCCTTCGGTTTAACGGTGTTAACGGCTGCTTATGCGCTGGGTCATATCTCAGGGGGACATTTTAACCCTGCCGTGAGTATCGGCTTGTGGGCCGGTGGTCGTTTTGAAGCGAAAGAACTAGCACCCTATATTATTTCTCAATTGCTGGGTGCAACCCTCGCCGCATTTATTCTATTCATCATTGTACAAGGTCAGGCCGGATTTACCGGTGTCGGCGGTTTTGCCACCAATGGCTATGGTGAATTATCTCCAGGTAAATACTCTATGCTGTCAGCGTTAGTTATTGAAATTGTGCTGACGGCTGGCTTTCTGATTGTGATCATGGGAGCAACGGATAAACGTGCCCCTGCTGGATTTGCCCCAATTGCGATCGGTCTTGCGCTTACATTGATCCATCTCATCAGCATTCCCGTCACCAATACTTCGGTCAACCCAGCGCGTAGTATGGGTGTCGCATTCTTTGCTGAAACTGCTGCGCTTTCACAAGTTTAGCTATTTTGGGTAGCCCCTATCATTGGCGCGGTGATTGGTGCTGTCATCTATAAACTGATGGCAAAAGACGCATAAATAGAAGAAGACACCATAAAAAAGCTCACAACCTGTGAGCTTTTTTTCATTCATCCCGAATTGAGCATTGCTTCCTTCGACGGCCGATGACACAGCATTAAAGAAATGGATTTTCCACTTCGTTGTCTTCACCGCCCTGCGCTATTTTTTCAGCTAAGTTGGTTTCTGCCTCAAGTGTGGTCACCACATCATTGAAAAATGCCTGTAAAGCTTTCGCTGCAGCTAAACCTGCTTGGTCTTTTGTCACCTGTAAGTTGCCATAAATATTAATTCGATCTTGGCCATTTTCTAGTGTTAAGTCATGAATTGCATGCGACGCAGTGTCATTTTCAAATGCTTTGAACATGATGGATATCCTTCTTTTTTGTTGTAGTGATGCAGCAATAGAAATACGTGAAAAAGATTTCAACTGCAAGCAATGATCCTCTTCATCGCTCGCAGTTCAGCGCTATTATCTACTCAATTATTTCAAAATCTGTAGCAGATATTGCAGAATTTCTTCAATCAATTGTTTGACCAAGGCATCTTGATTGTTGTCATTTTCACTGCTTGCCATGGATGTCTCTCCCACAGAACCACCACTCGATTTAAACTCTTTTTGCAAACTTAAAATCTTGTCTTCTGCGACATCTGCAGCACACTGGCTTTCAGCATCCCAATGCAAATAAGCGATATCTTGATTTGCTTTTACTTGGGTGGCTTTGAGTGGCAAACGGTAGGTATTACGCTTTTGGTCTTCAGTTAATTCTGGAAAGAAATTAATTCCAGTCAGTTCTTCTAGCGCACAAATACTCATGACTTTGACTGTCGGTGCCGTATCACGCAAGGTATTGTCTGCATAGTACACGCCTGCAACACCTTTTTTCGGCAAATAGATCGCCTTATAAGTGGCGGTCGGCACAATGACCCCTTGCCCAATGGTTTTTAATTTTTTCGCACTGTAAACCGGCCCCGTCACCACATAGACATCTTGCTTTTGTTTGGTCACTATCGCCCGTGTGGCTTCTTCTAACTCGCGCCACACTTGCTGATTATTTTTTGGGGCTTGCGGCACCATATTGGCCAAAGAAAAACTGTCTAACTGCGCAGCTTTATTGGGCATATCGGCATTTGGCGCCATGTGTCCACGGTCATAGCCTGAAGATTTATAGTCTGACAGCAAAGCCCGATATTCAGACGGCACGCGAGTCTCTTCATGAAAGTTATCTTCACGCGGAATTTTTTGACTCAGGCGTGCAGGGGTTAATGCTTCTGCAACCCAAAGCGGTGTCTTGGATATCCCTGAATACATGACATTAAAGCCATTAAAACACAGTGGAAAACTGTTTTTATGCAGGCTTTCACGGACCAAATAAGGTGGCACTTCACGATAAAATTGGTCCAAACAGGCGCTATTTGAAGTGCTGCTCATAGAAACAAGTTGTTGAATTTTTTCTTGCCCGAAAGCAATAGCAAAGCTTCCTGTTGCCACCAGACCCAACAGCACTTTTATGCCATTTTGCCCAAATAACTGTGAAAGCGGATTTGCTGAATTGCGTTTCTTTTTGACCATGACTTACAACAATGACTTCTAAAAGGACTATTTTTCCGCAGCTTAGCAAGGGTGCAAATTTTAGTACACTTTTCTTTTTTAATTTGCTTAACAATCACACAAATATTGTTTAACAAAGCAGCAGTTGATGTAACTTTATGTCGCAGTTGTGCAGGTCTTTATAGGAGGTCATGAAGCAGTTGCGTATGTTTCATTGAATTCGCCTCAAGAATTATGACAAGGTAAAAATACGAAAAATTGCGATAAAAATATACGGAGTGATTATGCATTCTAAAATTTTAGGTTTAGGTTTAATTTCAGGTTTAATGAGCGCAGCAGCATTTGCAGAGCCGCCGATTCAACCCGGTGACACTTTAGAAAGCTTGTCTAAAGTCAAAATTGTGACCACTGTGAATGGTCAACCCGGTTCTATTCAGGACTTGGTATCAAGTGGTCAAGTTCAATTGCTTGAAGTACCTGCCGGACAAGTCAATGCCGCTGCAACAGAACAGCCCTTAAACCCTGAACAGGCTCAGGCAAACCAAATCGATCCGAATGCCCCTGCAGTTCCTGCAAATGCTGAACAAGCCGTGACTGAAGCGGAAAATGCACTCGCAAATGAACAACAAAGTGTAGCTGCTGCACCTACAGAGCAGTCCGTTCCAACTGAACAAACAGCAGTGGCCAATACACCTGAAGCCGCGGTAACTGAAGCACCTGTGGAAACAGCACAGCAAGCACCTGAAGCCGTATCAGCGGATAACAACGCTGCACCCGTCATTGCCTCTTCTGCAGAAGCGCCAGTGAATGCCGATAGCGCATCGGCTGCATTGCCTGAAGCTCCTCAAGGACAACAAGATGCTTTTATGGCAGCACCTGAGACTCAAAGTGTAAATCCTGCAGATGCATCAATTCAAGCCAACCCAGAAGCACCTGTTGCTGACGAAGCCATCCAAGCTGCGCCTGAAGCCTCTGCAGATGTAGACGCGACAATCAACTAATCAGCGTATTTTCAAGGATGAAATAACGCAACATCTTCATTCTGTTGTTTTGCTCGCATACTCCTCCCAGGAAAAAGCAACATCTTCATTCTGTTGTTTTGCTCGCATACTCCTCCCAGGAAAAAGCAACAGAATGATCTCTATGTCTTTGGACTAAATAAGTTCAATTATCACAGATAAAAAAAAGCCAGAATTGATCTGGCTTTTTCGTGTCTAACTTTTAAATCTATGCCTAAAAGTTCAATCTACGTCTTAAATTTCAATCTGACTTCCCAACTCAACCACACGGTTGGTTGGAATTTGATAAAAATCGCTGACTGGACTGGTATTTCGCTGCATAGAGATAAACAGCTTTTCTCGCCAAGGTGCCATGCCTTCACCCAAGGTATGAATAATACGGTCTCTGGAAATAAAGAAACTGATTTGCATTAGATCAAATTCAAATCCCAATTCACGATACGCATGCTCCAAAGCGGCAGGAATATTCGGCTGATCTTTAAACCCATAAAACATCGTGATTCGATAGAATCGATCATCTAGTTTTTCCGTGATCACCCGCTCATTTTCGGGTACAAATGGCACATCTCGGGTGTTGACCGTAACCATAATATTGCGTTCATGCAGAACTTTGTTGTGCTTAATATTATGCAACATGGCATGAGGCACGATCTCAGGCGTTCCTGTCAAGAATACGGCATCACCTGGAACAAACTTGGTTTCACTACCCATGCTGACACTGCGAATAAACAGGTCAATAGGCAAAGCATCTTTACCGAGCCGATTGAGCACCAATGCCCGTCCATCTTTCCACGTCATTAAAATCGTAAACAATACCGCACCAATCAGGATTGGAACCCAACCGCCCGCTGCGATTTTTAATGATGTCGATGCAACAAAAATCAAATCAATCAATAAAAATGGAACTGCAAAAATCGCCACTTTCCAAACCGGCCAACGCCATAAACCATAAGCTAAAACTGAGATCAAAATCGTACCGCAGAGCATGGTCATGGTCACAGCTACGCCGTACGCACTGGCCAAATTCGCACTGTTTTCAAACAGCAAGATCAAGATCAGCACCGAGATAAACAATGCCCAGTTAATAAATGGTAAATAAATCTGACCACGTTCAACTTCAGAGGTATGTTTCACTGTCAAACGCGGCAAGTAACGCAATTGAATCGCCTGATTGACCATAGAGAATACCCCTGTGATCACCGCTTGAGAGGCAATCACCGCGGCCGCAGTTGCCAAAGCAATCATTGGATACAATGCCCATTCAGGAATCAGCATATAGAATGGATTGGCTAAAGCTTCAGGATTACGCAGTAGCAAAGCACCTTGACCCGCATAGTTCAACAGCAAGCACGGCATCACCACAATAAACCATGCCAAGCGGATTGGGAGTCGGCCAAAATGCCCCATATCGGCATAGATTGCCTCACCACCCGTCATCGTCAAGATAACCGCACCCATAGTCAAAAATGCAACATAAGGCTGCTGAACCACAAAATTGAAGGCCCAATGTGGACTGATCATGGTCAACACAAATGGCGTTTGCGAAATACTCCATAGTCCAAAACCACCAATGGATAAAAACCACATGAGCGTTAAAGGCCCAAAGAATTTACCCATCGTGCCTGTGCCATGGCGTTGCACTAAAAATAGCCCCGCTAAAATACCGATCGATAAGGGTTGCAGCCATTGGTTAAACATCGGCGTCGCAATACTTAAGCCTTCAATCGCGGATAACACAGAGATTGCGGGGGTAATGATCCCATCACCAAAGAACAAAGATGCCCCAATAAAGCCAAGGGCAATCAGGTAGATTTTTTTGTTTTCGGCAATTCGTGTGGTTCGTAGATTCAAGGCCAACAGCGACATAATACCGCCCTCGCCATTGTTATCTGCGCGCATGATGATGCTGACGTATTTAAAACTAATCGTCAGCATGATGCACCAGAAAATCAGGGACAGAATACCCAGCACAGACGCTTCGCTAATCGCCAAGTGTGCTGTGAGGAAACATTGGCGCAGCGCATATAATGGGCTCGTCCCAATGTCTCCGAATACTACGCCCAAAGCTGCCAAGGTGATGGCAGGCAATGCGGCTTTTTGTGCAGTACTTTGCATATAATTGTCTTCAATTTAGACAGGATTTTTGCGAATCATAGCACCGCTCAAGATGTTTTTGTCTAATTCAATTGTTTCTCTTGGCAGAATATATTTTTTTCGCTATTATCCACCGCGCAAAAGGTGAAGTGTCCGAGTGGCTGAAGGAGCACGCCTGGAAAGTGTGTAAACGTTTATAGCGTTTCGAGGGTTCGAATCCCTCTTTCACCGCCAGAATAAACTGCAATGCCAAGCAGAATGAAGGTCTAAATTGATAAAATTTAGGCCTTTTTTAATTTTATTGTTCTCAATATTAAATATCCCCCTAATTGATCTTCTATTTGTTTAGCTCAATAACTTCACAGTATTTAAGTCCTGATTGACGGATTTCAATCACACGTTTTTTTCCTAATGCACGACTTATGGATTTTTTATTGGCAGCAATAAGTACACGTATATTTACAAATACAAATTTTATATTCTAAAGACAATTACTTAAGCCTATGCTAAAAATAAATCATCCTCTCAATATAGGTACTATTCAAAAAATTATTCATTAATTTAAACATCATAGAACTGAAACGCGATTGCGGTACTTTTAACTTGATCAACGAAAAACTTAAAAAACACATTTCATATATCACTGCTATTCGGGAGAGAACATGAATAACAGCCAGAATTATGTTAAGCAGATCAAGAACGCCAAACGTGGTGGCTATACCCCAACCCTTGCCAAAGATATCAATAAACATAAAATTCAAAAAGCACAGCGTCTGATTGACGAATGGCGAAAGCTCGCCAATGAACTCCGCCCCCAAATGCAACTGGAGATGGCATATACACTTGAAGAATGCGCACAGGATCTAGACCAAATTTTAAGAATGAAATAGCACACAACGTTCATCCATCCTATTTTTTCGCCCACATCTTGTGGGCGAAATATTACCTAATTTTATTTCTCTGGTTTTTAGAGCCAAACATCGGTCGAATACTGAATAAATCAAACGTATAAATTACATTCGATTTGCTGTTTTTTTAACTTGCGCCGCTTCAAAAAATCTGTAGAATGCATTCCACAACGCCGGCATAGCTCAGTTGGTAGAGCAACTGACTTGTAATCAGTAGGTCCACAGTTCGAATCCGTGTGCCGGCACCATTTCTTAGCCTCGCTTTTTAGTGAGGCTTTGATGTTTTTAGAGCCGCTCTTTTATGGCTTCCTCGCGCTAATCTGCACATAACGAATCAGTCCGTCTCGATACAACTTTTCGCACAATTTTGCCGTCATCTTGATTTTGAATTGATCCACATGACTCAGGCTCATCTGACTTTGTTGTTCTTGAATATAATCGGCAAAACCCTGAAATACGAATTCGCTGATATCTTCGATCTGGATATTTTCGAAACCTGCCTGTTGCACTTGGTGTTGTAAATTTTGCTTTGAATTTAAATTTTTCAAATTCACATCTGCTGCTTTCAACAGACTTTGATATTTCAGTCGCTGTAATGAATTTAAATTCAAAAACGCATCGGACAACATTAAATAGTGAAAAGCAAAGCGCCCTTTTGAATTCAAAACATCAACGACTGATAAAAGCAATGAATTCAAATCACTATGATAAGCCGCATCAATACACAGCACCGCATCCATAGCGTTTTGTGGATAAATATTTTTTAAATTCAAAAATGTATCTTGCTGGATTTTGATTTTTGAATTTAAATTTTTTTGGATTTTTTCCACACATGCTGTTTGCAATTCGACTGCGGATAAGTTTTGAATTTGAAAATGTTCCATCCAAAAAACCAAGCTCGCACCCTGCCCGCAACCGAGGTCTAAAACACGATCTGTAGATTTTAATTGAATGGATTCGGCAAGATATAAAGCGAGTTTTTGACAGGCCGCAGGATAGGATGATTTTGCATCATCCCAATAGCCCAAATTGCTCCAAGCAAGCTCCGCATCATCTCCGAGTAATCGACTGTTAATCGCATATTTATGGCTAGGGACGTACTGACGAATTGCTTGAAGCCATTTCATGTTAGTAACCGAGTTGAGGGGCAACCTCCACTTTAGGTTTTAAACCCACAAACGGCAATGGCGCACCAAAAATTTCTGCAATATGCATAGCAGACGTTACCGCAGACTCTAAAATCGGCAGACCATCGCAAGACCATGAACCACAAAAGAAGACTTTACGCTCAGGGGATAAATGTCGTTGCTGTAACTCTTTATTCAGCGCCACCGTATGTGAATCCACCACTGCGCGTGTCAAACTGACCGAAGAGATCACTTTTTTAGGATCAATCGGTGTCACTGGCTGCCAAGTTTGGAACACTGGAGTTTTACCCACCAAGCTCGGCTCGATTGAGTTAAGCCACACGGTAAATTGCTGACGAGTAAATTTACGATCCATCATATAACTTAGTACAGACCAATCTTTGCGCTTCGGCGGCATCACCGTTTGATCAGTGTGGATCACCAACTGACCTTGCTCAAATTTAAATTTCTTTAAGAGCTCAATATCGTCAGCAAACTGAGTAGAATCTAAAAATTCTTCCGTTTTGGTGGTTGGTGTCGCAACAACCACGCGATCGAATAGATGATGTGCACCGGCCTCAGTTTCCACCAAGACTTTATCGTCTTGCTCGAGCACTTTGGTAATTGCCGTACCACTTTGAATATTTAAACCTTCAATCAGTTTATCAACCAACGCAGGTGTACCACCTTGGATACGCAACAAGGCATCACCATTGGTCAATTGACGCAAGAAAATCAACAGCGGTTTCGCAGGCCATTCGCCAATCGTTTTCGGGTTACAAGTGCAAATGGTATACAACACAGGCATGACTGCACCATGCCAAAATACTTCTTCAATTTCATTTTTATTAATGAATTCAGCAAGCGTAATATCCTGATTTTTTGATTTAAAAAATCGAGTGATCGCGGCTTTAAGTTGCAACATTCCTTTGACTAAACGCCAGCCATATTGTTGTAAGCCTTTACGGTTATTAATAATTGGGAAATTACCAATACGGCTACGACTGGTGGTCAACCACGTTTCTGTACGATCTTCAAATAGCCAACTGCATGCCATATAGGTACGGACAGGGAAAGTTTTAATCCCTAAATGGGTCGCCAAACTTAAGGTATTTTTCCAAAGATGTGGATTCATCACACGCAAAGGGGCATCGATCAAGCCGCCTTCAAACTCAGTGCTGTGGCTATCCATACCACGACCAGGCAGAGCTTCGAAAATTGTAATGTTATGCCCTGCGTCTTTAAGAATTCTTGCGGTAGCCAGCCCAGCCATGCCACTACCGATGACTGCAATTTCCAATTTTCTTTTCCATCTATAAAACACAGTTTAAAAGTATGACTGATCAGAAGTTAAAAATAGCTATTAAAAAATACCAGATTCGCACTTTTTGTATGGATTTCAGTACAGCCGTTTTTAAGTTAAATTTACAAATATTTACAGTCAAAAAGCACACAATTTAAGCTTTGTTTTTTAAACATATTTTTCTTTAAAATTTTAATTACTCTATAAAACCAAACAATTAAATTAACCATTTTTATAACTTTCGGTTTACTTTAAAGCCAAGTCTCGCTAAGATGCGCCACATAATAAAGTGATAAATTCATCACAATTTATAAAAAGTAAAATGATATTTAAATCATGACAACTATAAATACTACAGCGCTCAATAAAAAAGCCTCTGACTGTTCAGAGGCTTTTTTTTCGGCTATTTCAACGGCATGAATTTCACTTAAGCCTCATGCGCTAGCGCAATTTCACCAAATTTTCCGTTATTGAAATCATCAAAGGCTTGAATAATTTCAGCTTTGCTATTCATCACAAATGGGCCATAACCTTGAATCGGCTCATTTAGTGGCTCACCGCTAAGTAACAGAAATTGTGTGTCCTGCAACGCTTGTAGCTGAATGGCGATATCATCTTTGGCAAACATGACCATCGAACTGTCTTGAACTTTATGGCTTTCATTCACCACAACCTCACCCTTCAAGACCACCAAAATGGTGTTATGCCCTTCAGGTACATGTAAGGTGGTTTCATATTGAGCTTTCAATTCACCATCCCAGACATTCACTGGACTAAAGGTTTGTGCAGGCCCAAGGTGACCACCCATTTCACCAGCAATCACCCGAATATGCCCTGCACCTTCATCCATGTCTATGCGAGGAATATCTTGGCGTGTGATCGCTTGATAACGAGGCTGGGTCATTTTGTCTTTTGCCGGTAAATTCACCCACAATTGAACCATTTCAAAAAGACCACCTGCTTGAGCAAATTCAGGCGAATGAAATTCTTCATGCACCAGACCCGACCCTGCGGTCATCCATTGCACATCGCCTGTTTGAATTGTGCCGCCACCACCACTTGAGTCCTTATGAGTCACTTCACCGCTGTAGGCGATAGTCACCGTTTCAAAACCACGATGTGGATGTGAACCTACACCATGCCGTGCAGTGGTGGGATCGAACTGATAAGGTGCCGCATAATCCAAAAGCAAAAATGGGCTAATCGCCTGACCTAGACGATCATAGGAAAATAAGCTTTTGACTGGAAAACCATCGCCCACCCAGTGCATTTGCTGATTACGATAAACACCAATTACTTTTTTCATTTCTTAGCTCCTATATTCATACGATAGGATGAACATAGCGCTTATTTTAAGCTTTGAAATACTTACTGACCATCTTCCAGATAGCATTCTATATCTCAAAATTAGAACAATACTCAGACATAAAATCTGCACCTCACTCAAAACCAAGCATTAATTTCGAAATTCTAAGGTTTAAGACATATAAAACGATGAATTATCCCAATTTTATGATTGAGCTTCTCATTTAAACCCATTTCATTGTCTCATTTTTACAACTATTCTAAATCGAGTTAACACGCAGATTTCATCTGATCCTGCGTAGTTGCAAACAGGAAAGAGGACAATAAAATGGGGCAAACCTTACGTTCGTTTAGACAAAGATAATGCCGCGGTACTTTTAGTTGACCATCAAACAGGTCTACTTTCATTGGTTCGCGACATTGATCCAGATAAATTTAAAAATAATGTGCTCGCACTGGCTGCAGCCGCAAAATATTTTAATCTTCCAACGATTCTCACCACCAGTTTTGAACAAGGTCCAAACGGTCCATTGGTTCCAGAACTCAAAGAGATGTTCCCTGACGCACCTTATATTGCACGCCCAGGTCAAATTAATGCTTGGGACAATGAAGACTTTGTGAAAGCAGTCAAAGCAACCGGCAAAAAACAATTGATTATTGCCGGTGTAGTGACTGAGGTTTGTGTGGCATTCCCAACCTTGTCTGCTTTAGAAGAAGACTTTGACGTCTTTGTGGTGACCGATGCTTCAGGTACTTTCAACCATTTAACCCGCGACTCAGCGTGGGAACGTATGACGCAAGCGGGTGCACAGCTCATGACGTGGTTTGGTACCGCGTGTGAATTACACCGTGACTGGCGTAATGATATTGAAGGTTTAGGTGCGCTTTTCGGCAACCATATTCCAGACTACCGTAACCTCATCAACAGCTATACGCAAAATACTGAAAAGAAATAATCCTCCAGTAGTAAAAAGCGGCTTCGAGCCGCTTTTTTTATACCTGATGTATAAATTGACGTATGATAATTGGAATTGAAATAATTTTTCACTGCATAAGGTGATCCATGCATTCATTTGATGACTATTACTACTTTTACTTGGTGGTGAAACATGGCGGTTTTAGCGCTGCAAGTGAAGCATCGAATATTACAAAATCAAAATTAAGCCGACGCATTTTAGATCTTGAAGCCAAATATAATGTCACCCTTATTCAGCGTTCTACCCGACACTTTAAGGTCACGACATTAGGCCAAGAATTGTATGAAGAATGCATAAAAGTGATCGAACAAGTCGAATGTGCGCATCAGGTGCTCTTGAAGCAAAAAAGTGAACTTGAAGGCTTGGTTAAAATTAGCTGTCCACCAGTCATGATGGAACATCAAATTCGCCCCTTGTTAAATCAGTTTTTAAAAGATCATCCCAAAGTTCAGGTCGAACTCGAGCTGTCTAGCCGCCGTGTGGATGTCTTACATGACGACATTGATTTGGCGATTCGCACCAATTTTAGTAAGAATGAAGACTCGAGCATTATTGTACGTGACGTGATTAAAACCGTGCATTGCTTAGTGATTAGTCCTGAACTTTTACAAGGACGCGAGTTAAAGCATATTACGGAATTGACAGAATTTCCGAGTATCGTTTTGGGCACACAGAAAAACCGCTATCAATGGCATTTGCATCATACGGGACAGCAAGAACAGATTGAAATTGCCTTACAGCCTCGGATTAAAAGCAATGACTTAGCCGGTGCTTATTATGCAGCACTCGATGGTTTAGGCATTGCAGACTTACCCTATTTAACCGTGCAAGCAGATATTGAGGCAGGTCGTTTAATTCACCTCTTCCCCGAATGGTGCTCAAATGTCGGTACGGTGCAATTGGTATATGTTTCGCGCAAAGGTCAACGCCTAGTCATGGAAAGATTAATTGACTATTTAGTCGATGGAGTTCGTGGCTATGCTCCAGAACATGATGGCTATTTAGTCCAATGATCTAAACCACAAAAAAGCCAGAACTGAGTTCTGGCTTTTTTAAATCTACGGTTGGATTACCAAATTAGATTTTACCCACTAGGTCGATCGATGGTGCAAGCGTCGCTTCACCTTCTTTCCATTTTGCAGGACATACTTCACCTGGGTGTGCATGTACATATTGAGCAGCTTTTACTTTACGCATCAATTCAGAAGCATCACGACCAATACCACCTGCATTGATTTCAACGATTTGGATTTTACCTTCAGGGTCAATTACGAAAGTACCACGGTCAGCAAGACCATCCGCTTCAATTAAAACATCAAAGTTTTTCGCAAGTGTCCAAGTTGGATCGCCAACCATTGGGTATTCGATTTTCTTAATTTCTTCAGAAGAATCGTGCCAAGCTTTATGCGTGAAGTGTGTATCAGTAGATACTGAATAAATTTCTACGCCCATTTTTTTGAATTCAGCATAGTGATCAGCAAGATCGCCTAATTCTGTTGGACATACAAAAGTAAAGTCAGCAGGATAGAAAAACACCACAGACCATTTACCATAGAAGTCTTTTTCTGAAACTTCAATAAATTGACCGTCTTGGTAAGCGGTAGCGTTAAATGGTTTTACTTCAGTATTAATTAAACTCATTTGATATTCCTCTAACTCATTTCAGGGATTGCTTATCTGTTGAAGCTAGAATACGAAATATCAAACCATAGGTAAAACCGAACTTTTTTATAAAAACTATCGGATTTTTAGATTTGTTATTTAAATCAATCTTTGCCTTTCCATCGTGCAAACCAATCAAGTTCAATGGGTGCAAGCCTTTATATCCATAAAGAGGGTCTGCCAAGCAGCCTGTGTAAACTGTTGTTTATAGTGTGATGGTGGCGTTTTGACTTTATGTGATAACCATGCCCGACAATAATTTTCCGTTGCCCCTAAGACCAATGACATCATTAATTCTTTGGGTAAATGCTCAATCAAATGCCAATCGGGTTGTGCGGTCAACCAATCCAGTAGTGCGCTATTGCATTGCAAATTATGTTTTTTTAACTCGGCTTGTAGCGTTTCCTTACGCATACTAAACCCTGCCGCATACAAGAATCCTGCAAAATCTGGATAGGCTTCGACCCAGTCTATATACGAGCACAAAATGGCTTGAATGCCTTCCTGCAGCGATTGGGCCTGTGTCAATGCATCTGCCCTTTTCACAAATTGATCTTGCAACGCCGCAAAATACAATGCCGCCACTAAACCATCTTTATTTTTAAAATGATGGTAAATCGCGCCAACACTGGTCTCTGCACGGTCTCTCACATGTTCAATCGTCGTCGTTTCAATCCCTTGCTCTAAAAAACATGCAAGGGCTTCTCCTAAGATCTGCCGTTTAAGTTCCGCTCGGCGACCACTGTAAATTCGTTGCAATAATGCTTGATTTGACGACATCGATACCTTCCCTTTGATCGGGTCATTTTAAAACAATGTTGGCTTTTTTTAATAGCTGTGACGTCATTTACGCCATTAACAGAACAATATTCTGTATTAGAATTATATTCTGAATAATGACGGATAATTAAGCATGAGCCAAGCATTAAAATTATGGAAGACCTTCCAAAACAAACCCGCAGGGAAATGGACTTTTTCAAAATTGCTGTGTTTGAAAGCACCGTATTTCAGCAGTATTTCGCCTGTTTTTGATGAATTAAAGCCCCAATACTGTGAACTACATATAAAAAAACAGCGCAGCGTGCTGAATCATATTGGCACTGTCCACGCGATTGCCATGTGTAATATGGCTGAATTGGCTGGCGGAACCATGACCGATGTGACCGTTCCGAGCAGCCATCGTTGGATTCCCAAAGGCATGACTGTGGAATATTTGAAAAAAGCCGATACAGATTTAACAGCCATTGCCACGCCTGTCGATGTTAATTTTACGTGGAATGCAGGGAGTGATTATTTGGTGAATGTCGTGGTGAACAACACACGTAATGAAGCAGTTTTTAAAGCCGTGATTACCATGTGGGTTTCTGCAAAAAAATAAGTCATCGACTCAATTTCAAAATGAAACTGATCTTTCAAGATGAGACCTGCGAAAAAAAACCCTCAAGATTGAGGGCTTTTTTTGATGATGATCTACCGTTTTAAACGCTGTGTTTAAGGTTCATTAGAACGGTAAGTCGTCATCTAAATCTGCTGCTGCAGGAGCCGGTGTCGGTGCAGGCTGTTGTTTTGGCGCAAAACCACCTGGGTTGTTATTGCCATAGCTATTGCCTTGAGCCGGTTGGTTATTGCCATAACCGCCTTGGTTTGAGCTATTACCGTAGCCACCTTGGTTTTGGTTATTGTTATAACCACCTTGTTGATTATTAAAACGAGGCTGACCAAAATCACCGCCTTGACCTTGTTCGCCTTGTTGGCGATTATTGTCAAGCATTTGCATTTGTTCACCACGAATTTCAGTCGTGTAACGCTCTTGACCGCCTTGATCTGTCCACTGACGAGTACGTAATGAACCTTCAATATAAACTTTAGAACCTTTGCGCAAATATTGCTGTGCAATTTCACCTAAGCGGTTATGTAACACAATACGGTGCCATTCTGTTTGCTCTTTACGTTCACCTGTATTTTTATCTGTCCATGAATCACTCGTTGCAATTGAAAACTGAGTGAGAGAACCACCATTTGGGAAAGTTTTTGTTTCAGGGTCACGACCCAAAGTACCAACTAAAATGACCTTATTTACACCACGCATCAGACGTATTCTTCCTATTTGTTTCTATTATTTACTTTATAAGAGTTATGCTTAAATGGCTACCTCTTTCCCTAACAAGTGCGTTAAATGTTGTCGCGCAGATTCATCCATCTGCTGCTTATCCACTTTTACATAAGCCACTTGCTGGTCAGACATCACCACAACTTCTTCAATACCACGAATTGCTAAAAGCTGAGAAGTCCATTCATCCGTTTCTTTATCTTCAGGCAAACTGAAAACCATAGACGATAAATAACGCGGCTGAGCCAACCCAAAACTAATGATCAACCATAAAATGGCTAGCCCTGTCAGGATGCCCCATCCCATTGCCGTATCATTTAGCAACAGAAGTTGCCCGCCAATCATACCACCAAAAAATGCCCCCAGAAACTGACTGCTGGCGTTCACCCCCATGGCAGTCGCTTTGGATTGAATTGGAGCTGCTTTCGATAACCATGACGGTAATAATGCTTCCATCACATTAAATGCGATAAAGAATAATCCTAAGCCAGTAAGCAGAATATATTTTGATTCGAAACCAAAAATTAAGATGCCCAATCCTAAAATAATGCCACCAATGGCGGTCAAGAAAATGCCGCGCATTTTGCGATATTTTTCCGCCAAAATAATACTTGGAAAGGCAAAAAACAGGCTCACGACCAAAAGCGGCAAATACACCAAACCATGTGAATGTAATGGAATATTGGCAAAGTCAATCAACTGAGACGGTACATAAATAAACATCGCGGTGAGCAGTAAATGCAATGAAAAGACTGAAACATGTAAACGATTTAGATCAGGCATTTTCAGTACTTGCTTTAACTGCGTCAGATAACCTTGTTGAAAATTTTTATGATGACGCGTTACTTTCGGTACCAATAGCAACATCGCAATCGCGGCAAGTCCCATGATGGTGGTCACCCAAAATAAACCCGAGATGCCGACTAAACCTGTGAGCCAAGGCCCAAGGCTGAACGCGACCACAAAGGACAAACCGATACTCATCCCCATCATGGCCATGGCTTTAGTACGCTGTTCTTCACGTGTGACATCGGCTAACAAAGCCATCACTACGGCAGATACAGCACCACCACCGGCAATCGCACGCCCGATAATTACGCCGTAGATGCTATCGGACATCGCCGCAATTGCACCGCCTAAAGCAAACAACAGCAGCCCGATCACCACCAACGGTTTACGGCTATAACGGTCTGCAATCAAACTAAACGGAATCTGTAAAATCGCTTGGGTCAACCCATAGACACCCACCGCTAAACCAATGAGTGCCGGTGTTGCCCCTGCATATTGCTGACCTGCCACAGAGAAAACAGGAATAATCATGAACAGCCCCAGCATACGTAAGGCGAAAATACTACTCAAAGCAAAAGTTGAGCGTCGTTCAAGAGCATTCATCATAGCTGGTTAAAAATTCATTAATCTTGGAATGGGATTATAGGACATTCAGCTTAAAGCGAAGCAGGATTTTTATTGATTTTAAATATCCTGATGATTGGACAAATAAAAAGCGCAGCTGACGCTGCGCTTTTTGGGAGATTTTAGGCAAATTTAAATTAGCCTAAATTTTCTTGACGCTTTTTATATTGAATTGAGGCAATCACAGCCCAAACAATAAATGCCACACCAATTAGACCCGTTACCACTTCAGGGACATGAAGACCTGTGCCACTCGCCAACATAATGAAGGCCAAAGCACCAATCGCATAATGCGCACCATGTTCAAGGAAGATATAAGCATCTAAGGTGCCTTTATCCACTAAGTAAATGGTCATTGAACGCACGAACATAGCACCAATAGCAAGACCGAGCATAATGATTACGACATCAGAGGTAATCGCAAATGCACCAATCACACCATCAAAACTGAATGAGGCATCGAGTACTTCAAGGTAAAGGAAACCACCAAAACCTGCTTTGATCACGCCCGTCGGTACGCCATTTGCGTCATGTCCAACCGCATTACCGTTTTCATCAACTTCAGGTTCACCACCCAATAAATGACTCAGTACTTGGACACCGATATACACCACGATCCCCCAGATACCCGCCATCACTACCGCTAGACGAGAGGCTTCGGCCACGTTTGCTGCCATTACCAATAACGCAATTAGGGCAATAAACACGGACATCGCAGGAACGTTTGCAAGATTAGCTAAACGGCGCTCTAGCCAACGGAACCAATGGGTATCTTTCCCTTCATCTAAGAAGAAGTTCAGGAACACCAACAATAAGAAAGCACCACCAAAGGCCGCAATTTCTGCATGATGTGCCATCAATTTTGCAGAGTATTCAATTGGATTATTCAATGCCAATTGCACCACTTCCATAGCGCCCATGTCAGCCGTTACAGCAACAATGACGATTGGGAAAATCAAACGCATACCAAAGACAGCAATCACGATCCCGACAGTTAAGAAAATCATTTTCCAGAAATGATCCCAACCACGGAGTACCGATGCATTCACTACAGCGTTATCAAATGACAATGATACTTCCATCACTGCCAAAATTACAGTAATGGTCAGTGCTGTCAGCATGGCTTGCACACCTGCATTTGGGCCATGATTCAGACCCCAATATGCAGAAATGGCAAGACACACGATCGTAAAGACGATTGAGAAACCAAAATGTTTCATCATGATAGATCGACCTATTCATTCAATAAGATTTCAAAATGAGGGAATACCCAGTTTGAAGCTAAGTTTATGGCGCAATTATGCCGCTTTTCAGGATTGAAACCAAAAATTATTCGTTACATTTTGAATAAACACTCTAAGATGGAGGCTCTCAATTACATCGCATCATGGTGTAGACCCGTCTTTCATTTTTAACGACAGGAATGTTCAATGCGTTTTTCTGAAGAAGTTTGGCAACGTAATACCGCGTTATATCAGCAGATTCTCCATCTACCGTTTAATCAGGAATTGGCTCAGGGCAGCTTAAGCCGCGATGCCTTTTGCCACTATGTCATTCAGGATGCCCATTATTTATTGGCCTATGGTCGTGCGCTTGCAGTGTGTGCAGCCAAGGCGTTTGATGCCGACGATGTGATTCAGTTTTCTGAAGCGGCAAAAATTGCCATCGTGGTGGAACGTAGTCTGCACAATGACTTTATGCAAGGTTTCAACATTAGCAAAGAACAGTTTGAAAATACTCCACTGACCCTTGCCTGTCATCATTACACTTCGTTTCTAACGGCAACAGCATGGTCAGAAAGTTACCCTGTGGTCCTTGCCTCACTCCTGCCTTGCTTTTGGATCTATGCGGAAGTCGGCAAAGCCATTGTCAGCCAATCTGTACCGAATAACCCTTACCAAGCATGGATCGATACCTACTCAGGTGAAGACTTCAATACTGCTGTGCAAAACGTGATTCAAACTATTGATCGAGTGGCGGCTCGCTGCGATGCAGATACACGTGAAAAAATGCATGCGGCTTATACGAACGGCGCAAAATTAGAATGGATGTTCTGGGACAGCGCGTATCAACAGCGGACATGGCCTGTAGAATAAACCTTTGATTTAAACTGTATAAAAAATTAAGGATCTAAAATTGCTTTTAGATCCTTTTTTAATATGGTTAGATTCGGTTTTTAGAATGACCATGCACGATCATTTCAGGCATTAGCGTTTAAAACGATACCATCCGAGAAAAATCCCCATCGCGATAATCACCAAAAAAATCGCAAAACGTGCTTCACGCAACTCACTGCGTGCTGCTTTGCGTTCCTGCATCTCTTCTGAATGAAATTGTGATTTGACCATCGGATCTAGTTGAGCAATAGCCAATAAATCTTTGGGCTTTTCACCTTTGCCTAAAATGAAATAAAGCCCTTTGACTTGCATTTCATTGAGTTTTCCCAGTTCAATATTCAGTTGAGTAGCTTGTGCATTATAGTCAGGCACCCAATCTTCTACGCGGGCATATACATGGGCACGACTAATATCAAAGATTGATGCATCCTGCACTTTCTTGCCACTTTGATCTTCCAGTTGTTCACTCAAATCTGAGAATTGGGACAGTACATAGTCTTTTTTCTGTGCCAACTGTACACCATCAAAAGCATACTCTTGTATTTTTTGTGCAGGATTATTTTTCAACAATAAACCTTGCGGAACGACTTTAAAGTCCAGAACAGTATTGTCAGGGACTTGGTTGGTTTGCAGTACCATATAGACCACAGACCATAGCTGTTCATTTTGCCCGACCGCAGGCACGCTCACGCTATAACGCTGCTCGGCTGCAGGGTCGATAAACTGTTCAAACGCGAGGATTTGACTGTCTTCAGCCCACAGGATTTGACTTGAAAACATGAGGCAGATGATCACCCAAAATTGTTTTAACATTATTTGCTCTTATCATGATTATTTTCTGTTCTGGCAGAATTATAATTAATTATTCAAATACTTACATTTTAAATCACACATTTAGTGATTGGAAATTCATCATAATTTAATACAAATCTATTGTTTTATAAATGATCTAGAACCGATAAAAAGTTAATCTGAAACAGCATCGATATAGGCTTTTGATGCTTACTGAAAACTCTGCCATGCATAAATCAAAACAGCCGCAGCAAGCACCCAACTCAAAGTTGCTACACTCAAACATGCCGTTAAGCTCAAACGTGTTGCGAGCAGGTACACCATCAATAAATAAATGAAATATGGGATGAGAGACCAGAGTCCAAACAGCGCAGTTTTTTGTAATGCGGCTGCACCCTGATCATTTGCCACAATTACATGAGCAATCAACGCAAAAGTCGGAAACAATGGAACCAAACCTGCAATATAAAACACCTTACTTTTAGACAGCAAAGCAATTAATACCACAACAAAGGCACCCATTAAGCTTTTGAGAAATAAGGACAACATGGCATTCTATGGTTTCGATAAAACTGCATTTTACGCCTTTTCTGCGATAGTCCTGAGATTTTCTAATGCATTTTTATGCGCATAGCACAGGAGATTTAAACGATGAACTTAAAACAGTCATAGTGCCGTGATCTTTATGCACCTTTACACCATAGGCTAGATGTAAAGCGCGCTTTTTGTTGCTCAGCCATTTGCTTAAACTGCGCTTGAACTTTTAAATCTTCAGCACTCATCAAATGTTGATTGTTTTCAACAATTGCCAAAACCAAATCAAACTGTTGAGGAATTTTTTCGCAAGCCAGATGCTTTTTTTCAGCTTCTGTTTTGGCTTGACCTAATTTTGCAATATACAGATCAATTTTTTCACTTTCGGTATTCAGCGCCAAAGTTGCTTGTTCTAAGCTGTCATAATTTTGCGCTTTCGGTGTTTGGTTCGGGGTACATGCACTCAAAAACACACTACACATCAATAAACCCATCACACCTAATGTTGGATTGAGATGAAGTTGCCATTTCATGTTAAAAGTCCTAGATTGCTGATTTGCGGATGTTTTAGGGCATCGGCACAGACAGCTATATTTTGATTCGGCCATTTTTCTCACAAAGTCACGCATAAATCTAGGTTTAAATTACACTTGAACATTTTTCATGCGCTATCATATATAGGTTTTTCGATGAATCTTTTAGGACCCCTTGCATGAGCCAAAGCCATATCCGTATTCGAGGCGCACGTACCCATAACTTAAAAAATGTGTCACTCGATATTCCACGCGACAAGTTTGTGGTCATTACGGGTCTTTCTGGTTCAGGGAAGTCCTCTTTGGCTTTTGATACCTTGTATGCTGAAGGTCAACGTCGCTATGTTGAGTCCTTATCTGCCTATGCACGCCAATTCCTTTCGCAAATGGAAAAGCCCGAAGTTGACTCGATTGAAGGCTTGAGTCCTGCGATTGCCATCGAACAAAAATCAACGAGCCACAACCCACGCTCAACAGTGGGAACAATCACCGAAATTTACGACTATTTACGTCTACTCTATGCCCGTGTCGGCACGCCGTATTGTCCTGAACATGACCTCCCGATGGTGGCTCAGACTGTGTCTGAAATGGTCGATACCGTCAAAGGTCTAGAAGAAGGCACGGCGCTTATGTTGCTTGCCCCTGTGGTCCGTGACCGTAAGGGTGAATACACCAACTTATTTGAACAATTACAAGGTCAAGGTTTTGTCCGTGCGCGTGTCGACGGTGAAGTCATTGATATTGATACTCCGCCTGAACTCGACAAAAAGAAAAAGCACACAATCGAAGTCGTTGTTGACCGTTTTAAAGTTCGTGATGACCTCGGTAACCGTATTGCAGAAAGCTTTGAAACTGCACTACGTATGGGTGGCGATATTGCCATTTTGTCGTGGATGAAAGGCGAACAAGAAGATCGCGTATTTTCTGCGAAACACTCTTGCCCTGAATGTGAACGTGCCGTTGGTGAACTTGAACCACGGCTATTTTCCTTCAACAATCCATTCGGTGCATGCCCTGTTTGTGATGGTTTAGGCACACGCAGCCATTTTAGTGCTGACAAATTGATTCCCAATAATGAAGTTTCGATTAGCCAAGGGGCAATCCGTGGTTGGGACCGTCAACGTCCGTATTACTACAGCATGATCCAAAAAGTTGCCGATCATTTTGGTTATTCTCTAGACACACCGTGGAATGAACTCGATGCCGAGACCAAAAAGAAATTCCTTTATGGTACAGGCAAGGAAAAAGTTGACCTCAGCTATATTGATGAACGTGGTCGTTCGCACAAACGTGTGCAAGCCTTTGAAGGGATTCTACCTCACCTAGAGCGTCGCTATCGTGAAACGGAGTCGAACTATGTGCGTGAGGATTTAGCACAGTATTTATCCAATGCCGCATGTGATGCTTGCGGTGGCTCACGTCTCAATGAAATTTCACGTCATGTCCGAGTTAAAGATAAAACCATCGCGCAAATCACCAAGATGTCGATTGGCGATGCTGAAAGCTATTATCAAGACCTCAACTTAAGCGGTGCCAAAGGCGAAATTGCTGACAAGATTTTCAAAGAGATTCGTGAACGTTTGCACTTCCTAGTCTCTGTCGGTTTGAACTATTTAAGTTTATCGCGTTCGGCAGAAACACTGTCGGGTGGTGAAGCTCAGCGTATTCGTTTGGCTTCGCAAATTGGCGCGGGCCTGATGGGCGTAATGTACGTGCTGGATGAACCCTCTATTGGTTTGCATCAGCGTGATAATGACCGCCTATTGGAAACCCTAGTACGTTTGCGTGACTTAGGTAATACCGTATTAGTTGTAGAACATGATGAAGATGCGATCCGTGCCGCCGACCATATTATTGATATTGGCCCCGGTGCAGGTGTGCATGGCGGTCATGTGATTGCCGAAGGGACGTATGATGAAATTTTGGCAAATCCAGATTCATTAACTGGTCAATATCTATCAGGAAAGCTCAGTATTGATGTGCCGAAAACACGCACACAACCGCCAAAACCTGAAGAGCAAATTAAGTTAATGGGCGCTGCGGGTCATAACCTGAAAAATGTCGATTTGACTATTCCTTTAGGTGTGATGACCTGTGTGACAGGTGTATCAGGTTCAGGTAAATCGACGCTGATTAACCGGACATTATTGCCGCTTGCAGCGACTCAATTGAATGGTGCAACCACATTAACGGCTGAGAAATTTGATTCGATTGATGGCTTACAGTTCCTCGATAAAGTCGTTGATATTGACCAAAGCCCAATCGGTCGTACACCACGTTCAAACCCTGCAACATATACCGGTTTGTTTACCCCTATTCGTGAACTGTTTGCGCAAACCCCTGAAGCCAAAGCACGTGGCTATGCTGCAGGTCGATTCTCGTTTAACGTGAAAGGCGGTCGCTGTGAGGCCTGTGAAGGCGACGGTATGATTAAGGTTGCAATGCACTTCTTACCTGATATGTATGTGCCTTGTGATGCCTGCCACGGCAAGCGCTATAACCGCGAAACGTTAGAAGTTGGCTATAAAGGTCGTAACATTTCTGATGTCTTAGAAATGACGGTTGAAGATGCGATGCATTTCTTCGATGCCATTCCTGTGATCCACCGTCGTTTGGAAACCTTGAACCAAGTGGGCTTGGGCTATATCCGTTTGGGTCAGTCTGCAACCACACTTTCAGGTGGTGAAGCGCAGCGTGTCAAATTGGCTCGTGAGTTGGCGAAGCGCGATACAGGCAAAACCTTGTATGTGCTTGATGAACCAACAACTGGTCTACACTTCCATGATATTGCCAAGTTGCTCGACATCCTGCATGAGCTGCGTAATAAGGGCAATACCATTGTAGTGATTGAGCATAACTTGGATGTGATTAAAACTGCCGATTGGATTGTGGACTTAGGCCCTGAAGGTGGTGCGGGTGGCGGTATGATTATTGCCGAAGGTACACCTGAAGTTGTTGCGAAGAATAAAGTGTCGCATACAGCGAAATTTTTAAAGCCGATGTTGAAATAAGATTCTCTTTCCTTTAAGTGCATGATAAAACGGTGATTCATTCACCGTTTTTTATTTATATGACTTTATTAGAGATAATTGATACAGCCGTAAAAATTGGTTTAGGAGCACTGATAACTGGCGTAATTACCTACTTAAATCAAAAGGCAAATATTTCAGCATCAGTAGCAAAAGATAACCTTCTATATAATCGTAATTTATTGACCAATATTTCCAAAGATCTCGAGGAAATAAATCATCTCGTTTTAAAAATTTGGGCATTTTTTGAATTTGAAACAAAACAATCTCAACTAGCTCTTAATGAGATTTCAGATAGACTTTAACCTCTAAGACACGCACTTTTTAATGACTTTAATTTGCTTAGCAAAAATGAAGGTTTAATTCTTTTACATGGATATATTGAACAATAAGAAAAGCTAAGAATTTATGGCGAATTACTCGGAAAATTTAACGCTTATACACTTTGTAAAAATGGAGCTATCAATGTTGAAACAACTGCTCAATATAGATTTAAAATTTTAGAGGCTAGAAAATTACTTTATACGAGCTTAAACAAAGCCATTTCTACATAAATTCTTGTTCTTCACAATATTCAATCACATGACGGCGACATGGATGTCGCCTGTTTGAGTGGGGCAGCACGGATGTGCCCTCAGCCAAACAAAAGCATTTTGCTTACTTTTGTGCGTTCAAAAGTAGGGATCTCCTACACAATGGAAACTCAACCCCAATGCAAAGCGAGGACGTTTAGAAAAGCATATTTTTTTGAAAATAACCTTAACTAAATCCATCCACAAAATTCGCACCATTATTTATACATTCAACTGGAACTTTTCGGACTTACCTTCAACCAAACAAAAGCATTTTGCCTACTTTTGTGCTTTCAAAAGTAGCAACGTCCTACACAATGGAAACTCAACCCCAATGCAAAGCGAGGACATGCAAACTTAAAACTCAAAAAATTAACGTAAATAATGAAACACACCCAACTTATCCAACACATCCAAAGTTAACTGCTTACGCTCTGCCACATCATCCCCTGCTGCCATCTGCATATTCAAACTAAACGACATGATCTTGCCATGACCATCATCCACCCAACCGGTATACCAACCGACTTGGGGTTCAACATCCATGCCCCAACCACTCTTGGCATACAACTTCGCATCGCCACGACTTTCAATATAAAGCATGTCTTTGACTTGCTTTTGTACCGCGACATCAAACGGTAATTTCTCTGTCGCAAGCTGATACGCAAATTTGGCTTCTTGCTCGGGCGTAATCTTTAACGGCCCAACCAACCAAAAATTATCCACCTGTTTGCCAATATTGGCATTGCCAAAACCGACCCGTTTGACTTCTTGTTGCATTAACGCCAAACCTATTCGCCTTGCCAGTTCCTGATAAACAGGCACCGCAGACGCTTGCATCGCTTCACCCAAAGTCAGGTCTTTTTCCCATGACGGGAAAGCACGTTTTTCACCTTTCCATTTAAAAACTTCAGTGGTTGTCGCCTTCTGATGCTGCAAACCAATTAAAGCATTTAACATTTTAAAGGTAGATGCAGGAATGTATGCTGTCTGGGCGCGCTGTAAGTCATTGCCATAATGGCTCATGCTCTGACCATCAAATGTGACAAATACCGCCTGTGTCTGTGCTTGATTAAATAAAGACGGAATTTCACTCACCCGTGAATTTGCTAAATTGGCTTGAGCCGTTTGTTTTAAGTGTTGAGATGAATCCAACATGCCTTCATTTGCTGTACATGCTGTCAAACTCAGGACAGTCATCAACGATAGATATATTTTTTTCATTGCACTATTTTTATGGCGTTTAAAGTCCACAGTATAAGATGAAGTTCAAACCTGAATTGTGTACTTTTCAACAGTCTTGTATCTGTTCCAAACTTAGCATATCGACTATTTATTTTTAAACAAAACATCCTTATGATGACGCCTATCGTGGACTCAACAACCAATAATTTTTAATTTTTAATTTTTAATTTTTAATTTTTAATTTTTAATTTTTAATTTTTAATTTTTAATTTTTAATTTTTAATTTTTAATTTTTAATTTTTAATTTTTTAAAATATAAAAGCATACTAACAATGAATAAATTTATCTTAAGTTTCAGCCTCTTATTATGTCCAATATATAGCTTTGCCGATGGCTATCTGAATGAATACATGGTGCTGTTTGTCTCACAAGAAGACCCCGATCTTAGCCCATGGAAAGATAAGCTGCAGTGTAAAGCCCTCAGCACCCCGACACCACACAATGGGATCTTTGAAAATCAATATGTCTATGCCAATGGCAATGCCCTGACCACCATCTTTCTGAGTAATAGCAAAATTAAAAACGGTGAATGTGAACATCTCATTCACTTTCCAGATGGTATTCAAGGCTCAGGCGTATTTGAAAGTTTCTTCCCCAACGGCAAACCCCGTAGCCGCATTGCTTATAAAAATGGGGAGTACGAGGGCAAACTTGAGTTTTGGTTTGCCAATGGGATAAAAGAGCAAGAAAGTAGCATCATCAATGGTGAATCGCAGGGGGATTACAAAATTTGGCATCCAAATGGGCAACTGGCTTTTTCTCAAAATTATAAAAATGGGATCGAAAATGGCCTGCGCCAACGCTGGTACAGTAATGGTAAACCGTGGACCTATGCCAATTTTCAAAACAATAAATTGATTGGCGAGCTGAAAATGTGGTTTGAAAACGGCAAACTAGAACGCCAAGGTTATTATCGTAATGGCGTTCGTCATAACAGTTATAAAATTTGGTATGACAATGGGCAACCTGAAGCGGTGCTTCAGTACGATTTAGGCAAAATTACCCAAGCCCAGTGTTGGAATGAAGATGGTAGTCAAATGAACCAACAAGCCTGCAATAAATTATATAAAGATGAAGATTAATTGATTTTTCTAGCTAACTTTATGAATCTGCCAAGATATTTATGAATATCAAGCTGCGTTTAGGCTGAAACACGGTCACGCCCCGCAGCTTTGGCTTTAAATAATGCTTGGTCTGCGCGCTCTAATAAATCGATCCAGCTTTTGGCACCCACTGCAACACCAATACTCACCGTCACGATGAGATCTGCTTCGTCTTCTGCCAAATTGAAATTCACATGCTGAATATCATGCCGTATGGTTTCGGCAATGTGCTGGGCTTTGAGCATATCAATCCCCTCGATCAGGACTAAAAACTCATCTCCACCATATCGCACCACCAAGTCGGATGAACGAATATGTTGTCGTAATTGATTGGCAACATGTTGAATCACCAAATCGCCGACAATATGCCCATAGCGATCATTCACCTGTTTAAAGTGATCAATATCAATCACGATCAGTGCTGTATGTAAAAAGCCTGAATTTTGGCTGTCGCGAAATTTAATATATTCATCTAAGGCAAAACGATTGGCGACATTGGTGAGTGAGTCAGTATTGGCAATATGTTTCAGCTGAAATTCAAAGGCATCACGTTGTTCCAACATGTTTTCAATATGCTGAATGGCATCAAATAAACTGAGATAACCTACTTTGGCAGGCTCAATCACGCCTTGATCCATTTGTCGGTGCCGAGCCAGTTTAAATAACTGATTACGAGCACGAATTAAAGGTTCAAACACCCATTTCTTGGCATAGAACATCGTTAATAATGCAGTCAGTAATGACACGAGCGAGACAAAAAGCGTGAAAATCAATTTATTTCGCGCTTCACGTTGTTCATCCGCAGCTACTTTGAGACTGTAATCTAAAATATAACTTTGCAATTCCACCACTGTAACAAATTTATTGACCATTGCATCAGTGAGCTGGGTGCCATCCATGTGATAACGCTGATGTTGAAGACTTTTTTGAGCCAAACCATCAATAATTGGCAAACCTTTATCTAAAAATTCCGTTCGTACCGCATGATGTAACTGTTTAAACTCGGGTGTTTTGTCATGTTCGGACTGCACGACATTGATCAATTCCCATAAATAGCGTGCTTGACGCTGGGTCTGTAAAGTCCGTGCTAGATTTTGCTCTGGAATTTCCTGTTGAAATGACACTGCAGCCATAATGTTTGATGCAACTCGTCCCGCCTGATCACGTAATTCAGCCAGTAATAAAATCAGCGTGTAATAATTCGATACACGGGTATCTTTACCATGTGAATGATTGACCAATTTCTGCATGGCAATATAGCTTTGATCCCAAGCTTGGAACATCGCCAAAATGGCATGATCCAATTTTTTAGCTTCACGCTGTTGTGTCGGCAGCGCAATATATTGATCGACCGTTTTGCGACCCTGCAACAAATATGGATATAAATTGGACTCTAACTGCTGGGCGATCGGTGCAAAGCCCGTTTCTTTTAAAACTTTCAGTGTATCTTGATATTGCCGATCAACGCCTTGACGATATTCAGCCAACTCAATAATTTTTTGCTCGCGCTGTTCACCTTGACTCGACATTGCACTGTTAGCTGGCGCACGTTCACGAGAAATTTGGTTGGTTAAATCTGCCACCATTTTTAGCATCTGAATTTCTTTCAGCGCTTGAGCATTTTTGAGGTAGTTTTGATAACTGCTCACAATCAGTGGAACACTAATAAATACGATAGACAAGACGATTACTAGCATCGCAAGTTGCAAGCGCTTACTAATATGCTCTGTTCGTAATGTTTCCATCTATTTTATGCCCCACACTTGTTGCATACCCCAACCCACTTATCAACTAAACGCGGGAATATTTAAATTAATGATCAATAATTTATTAATTTATAAAATGAACATTTATACAGCTAAATTCTATACAAATGTGTTGAATCTGTCACATTTTTATCATTTTAAAACGAGATAATTTGCTAAAAAACAGCAACATATTTGAAAGGAATAAATTTTTTTATGAACTTGCTTAAATAAATATTTACAATTGCAATAAATTGGTGCAGAATGCACCGTATTAGGGCACACTAAATTTCTTCCTCAGCAGAATATTTTAGTTTCCCGAAAATTTTGGCTAAAAAATCCTGATTTTCCATGAAAATCAGGATTTTTTTTGTCTATATCACTTTAATTGAAAGATAAATAAAATTATTGATGCACCATAAAAGTGCATTTATTTTTATTCCATCTCCGTTTTATCTATAATCTTTGCGGTAAAGTTCCATTTTTAGAAAAAAAAAAGCCCAACCTTGGGGAAAGCTGGGCGAATAAAAAACAAATGATGGAGAATCAGGGTCAAAGTCACACTTTTAAACTGTGTGACGACTCGATTGGCAAATTATGAATCAAATAAAACCTGATGTAAAGCCAAGTATTTCACAAGGATATTAAATTTATCACTAAGATATTCATTTAAGTGAAGTAGACCTCAGATTTAAAACAAAAACGTCCATTTACTATGCAAATAAACAGTTTTTGCCCAACAATTCGGCAGTCAAAGCCGCAATTTATCGCTTCAAATGCGTGAAAAGCGTTAGAATTTGCCCTTCGTATTAAATGTTAATTTAAATAAAAATAACAATAATAATTGTTATTTCAGATTGAAAAGTTGTGTATTTTTTCAAGTGTATTTTTTTAATTAAGAATTTAATCAAACTTACTTAATTGTTCTCAATGATTTTTTTTCAGTGACTTATTAGTTAGAGTAAAAACTGAATTTCTTATTATGAAATAAAGATCTGAGTCAGAGACTGAATAATAACCTTTAGGATCATTGACTTAATATATTGTTACAATACAATGCTCAATGTTTAATCCATTTGTAACAACTGGTAGAAAATCATGAAAAAACTCGGTTTAGCCACTGCTTTATTATTAGCCATGACCGGTGCTCAAGCTTACCAATTTGAAGTTCAAGGCCAAGCAGAATACATCGACACAACTGCAAATGACAAAGATTTCATTGGTGGTGTTCAAGGTACTTACTACTTCAAAAATGTTGACTCTACAAAAGGTCCTTTAGCAGAAGCTGCATTCTTAAACCAAGCTTCTAACGTAGCTGTTGCTTACAACTACGGCGAAGTTGGTTCACAAGGTGTTGACGTAATTGCTCATAACTTTGGTGCTAAAGCTGAAGCTTATGTTCCAACTAAAATTGTTCCTGTATATGCAAGCGCGTCTTACAGCCACACTATTTTAGATTCTAAAAACCAAGTATCTAAAGAATTAGAAGGCAATGGCGACCGTTATGCATTAGAAGTTGGTGCGCTTCCAACTCAAAACTTCTTAGTTGCTGTTGGTTACACTAGCGTTGCTGACCAAGCTGCTGTTGACGCGTTCAACGTTATGGGTAACGGTGTTGCTAAAGCTGCTGCAGAAGCTGCGACTATTGGTCAAGACCAAGACGCAATCACTGCACGTGCTAAATATGTTGGCGCAATCGACGACACTAACATGGCAATTGGTTTCGAATCAGGCATCATCTACGGTGATGACACTGCTTACCAATTCAAAACTGATCTTTTCGTAACTCCTAAATTAAGCGTTGGTGCTTCTTACGCTGAATCTAGCTTTGAAGGTACTCCAGACTCAGCTTGGGGCGCGAATGTAAACTACTTCATCACTCCTGCTGTTGCAGTTGGTGCTAGCTATGTAAATGCTAATGCTAAAGAAGTTGTTGCGCTTGATACCCAAACTGTTGGCGTAAATGCTAAATTCCGTTTCTAATTTATATTAGATCCTGAAGACAAAAAGGACGCATGTGCGTCCTTTTTTACTGCCATTATTTGTCTTTAGGTTCATGACGTTCGGGTAAATGGGCAATATATTGCAAGGCGATTAAGCGTGAAACGATGAGAGCCAAATACATCACCCCGCAGAACATTTGAAGCATGGCCAAGACCCGTGCTGGCGCACTCACGGGCATGAGATCCGACAAGCCCGTTGCGGACTGCAAACTAAAACTTAAAAATAATAAATCTAACCACGACTGCATGCCCGGCGCTGCAGGATTCACAAAACTATCCGGATAAATCAGCTGACAAATACTATAGAGAAAGGCAAAACCCCATGCGATGAGGGTAAAAACTGCTCCTGCTGCAAAGAGTTCATCTTTGGTTAAATAGCGATCTGCAAACATATAACGCAATACGCCATAAGCGGCACTAAAATACGCACAGGCTTCAAAACCATGCGCAATAATTTGAATATTCGGATGATTTACACCCAGCATAATCAAAGTAGAAAACAATACTGCACAGCCAACAAAACTCAGCCCAAGAATCGTAAACATCGGAGTTTGGCGAATCACTTTGGCAATGATCAATAGTACCGACACCCCAAGTACC
This sequence comes from Acinetobacter sp. YH12152, assembly GCF_013418285.1. Lineage (NCBI taxonomy): Bacteria > Pseudomonadati > Pseudomonadota > Gammaproteobacteria > Moraxellales > Moraxellaceae > Acinetobacter > Acinetobacter sp. YH12152. Next base: position 52,413 of record NZ_VPCH01000002.1, on the reverse strand, counting down.
CAAATTAGCGCACGAAAAGACAGACTTTCTCGGGTAATCGCGGTTAAAACCAAGATCAGAAACTGCACCAGTAACAGCCATGCTGAGGGTAAAAGTCTAAAGCTTTTCCAAAAATCCACGAATCCTTGCATTATGTTCAATCTCTATATTTTTTTATCATGCGCTGAAATGATCAATCTGAAGCATCATCAACTGATTGATTTTAAATTAGCATGAAGTAAGTTTCTTCTACTGCAAAGATTTGTTGAGCGTGTCCTGAAAAACATCACATATGCATACTGTTCAGCCTCAGTTTTTTTATCACCTATGAGCCTCAAAAAGCCTATTGTAAGTTTCAGCATTCAGGCGCACATTTAAAGAAATCTCCTGCGTGGTAGATTTCATTATGAAAAAACATCTCGTATTTGCTCCCCTCTGTCTGCTCATGCTCTCTGCCTGTACACAAAACAGTCCGCTCCTCAAAGGCCATGAAAATTATGTGGGGACTTGGCAAAACAACCACAGTGAATTAGTGATCAAATCGTCGGGCGAAGTGACGTATTACCATCAAGAACATACTGAAAAAAGTATTGCCAACCAAACCTTCAGTGGTGCTGAACAGTCGCGAATAAAAGCCCATTTGAGCAGTTTTGGTGATCAGAGCTTTAGCATCGGTCAGGATAATTTCTCTCAACAATTCACCATTCAGCGCTCGCCTTATCAAGATGATCAAGGCCATTGGAAAATGTCGATCAATGGAGAAAATTATACACGCAAATAGGACAGAGATTTGTCTACAAACCTCTGCGTCATATCATTCACTAAATATAAAAAAAGCCCCTTATTAGGGGCTTTTTAGGCGATTAAGATTAGTGATCTGAAGCACCAGAGATACCAATACCAGTTTGTGAACGTACATACTGTGCATCGAATGCTTTACGCTCAGCTTGTGCTTGTGCTGAATTATCAGTCACAGAGAACAACCAGCAGCAGATGAATGCCAATGGCATTGCAAAGATAGCAGGACCATTGAATGGGTTAATTGGTGTTTCAGAGATTGCGAATGTATCTACCCAAACTGCTTTAGATAAGATAATTAGGGTCACTGCTGTAAGCAGACCTACTAAACCGCCAATCACTGCGCCGCGAGTGGTCAAGCCTCTCCAGAACATAGACAATACAAGTACTGGGAAGTTTGCACATGCTGCTACAGAGAACGCCAAGCCAACCATGAATGCAACGTTTTGTTTCTCGAACAAGATACCTAAAATCATCGCGAAGATCGCAAGACCTAAAGTCGCGATTTTAGACATACGAAGTTCAGATTCTGGCGTTGTTTGACCTTTCTTGAATACGTTTGCATACAAGTCATGTGAAATAGCTGAAGCACCAGACAATGTTAGACCTGCAACAACTGCAAGAATCGTTGCGAATGCCACCGCTGAAATGAAGCCCATGAACAAATCACCGCCTAATGCATCAGATAAATGCACCGCAGCCATGTTGTTACCACCAACAAGCTCTAGCTTGCCAGTTACCGCCATTTTTGCAACATCAAGGAATTGTGGGTTGTTTGAAACGTAAAGGATCGCACCAAAACCAATGATGAAAGTCAGTAGGTAGAAGTAACCAATGAAACCTGTTGCTACAACCACTGATTTACGCGCTTCTTTGGCATCTTTAACCGTGAAGAAACGCATTAAGATGTGTGGTAAACCTGCTGTACCGAACATTAATGCCAGACCTAGAGAGATCGCATCAATTGGGTTCGCAGCCAATTTACCAGGCCCCATAATATTGCCCGCTTCTGCCAAAGTCACTTCGTGAACTTTAGAGAAAACTTGAATAGATTGTGAGAACATTTCAGAGAAGCTGAAGCCCACGCCCTTCATGACCATGAATGCCATGAACGTTGCGCCAGAAAGTAGCATCACTGCTTTAATGATCTGTACCCAAGTCGTTGCCAACATACCGCCGAAGATTACATACGCCATCATCAGCAAGCCAACAATCACAACCGCAATGTTGTAGTTTAGACCGAATAACAATTTGATTAACTGGCCTGCACCTACCATCTGTGCGATTAGGTAGAACGCTACAACCACCAGCGAGCTCATTGCTGCCAATGTACGTACTGGTTTTTCAGCCAAACGGAACGATACAACGTCAGATAAGTTGAATTTACCTAAGTTACGCAGACGCTCTGCTACTAAGAACAATACAATTGGCCAACCCACCATAAAGCCCAATGAATACAGCAAGCCATCAAAGCCTGAACTGAATACCATTGCGGAAATACCGAGGAACGATGCTGCTGACATATAGTCACCGGCAATCGCTAGACCATTTTGGAAACCTGAAATACCACCACCAGCAGTATAGAAATCTGCAGTGTTGGTAGTTTGTTTTGCAGCCCATTTAGTAATTAGCAGCGTAAAACCTACAAAGATGGCAAACATGATAATTGCGTGCCAGTTGGTCGCTTGCTGCTGTGCTTCACCTAAATCTGGTCCTGCCATTGCCATGCTTGACATGAGCAGAGCGGGAGCCGCCAGTGCTGTTGCTTTCAATGAATTCCATTTCATCTTAGTGAAGTCCTTTTTCTTGAGTAATTGCTTCTACTTCACGCATTGCTTCTTCGTTTAATGCATCTAATTTATTATTTGCAATGTACGAATAAACACCACAGAGCAGGAATGACAATACAATAATGCTCAAACCTAATGGCATACCAATCGTGGTTACACCACCACTCACGGATTGCATCAAGAACTCTTTGTTATAGCCCACAAGTAGCATGAAGCCGACATAGACCACCAACATGATGATCGTCAAAGTCCAGCTCAACTTACTTTTACGGCTAACCATTTCCTTAAATTTTGGATTCTGTAGAATTTGTTCTACCTGTCTCTCATCCATAATGTTCTCCTTACGCCGAACCTTGGCGCGCAATTTTCTAATTCGAATTATTTCGAAGCTAAACTTACCAATGTTCCTTATCTCTTGTAATTTAGACTTTGGTCGTTAAATTTTGAGCAATAACCTCCCTAAGCCTATGGATGCGTTATCATTAAGCGAGAATTAATATGCTGCAGGCTCTATGAATAGTTGGCTTATCGTCGGGGTATTGGCCCTTTACATCGCATTACTCTTTGTATGTGCATTCTTTGGTGAAAAGCATGCCAGCAGGCTCAGTACTCGCGGCAGAATGCTTCTCTTTAGTCTAACTTTAGGGGTTTACTGTTCATCTTGGACGTTTTATGGCGCAACAGGTGCCGCGGTTCGTGAGGGCATTATTTTCCTGCCGATCTATCTAGGACCGCTGCTATTTGTTGCGCTCGGCTATGATATTTGGCGACGTTTAGGCCGTGTCCGTCAGCATCATGCCATTTCATCGATTGCCGACTTTGTAGCAGCACGATATGGTAAAAGTGGCCCCTTAGCGTCATTAGTCACGATCCTTGCCGTGATTGCCATTATTCCCTATTTAGCCTTGCAACTACGTGCAATTGCCCTAAGTGCAACGGTCATTTTAGAACCGACCGCTGGTCTGACCAGCACCACCAATAGTGTGCTGTTTTTGACTGGTGTATTGGCGATTTTGGCGATGATGTTTGGGACACGACAGATTGCCAATACTGAACAGCACGGCGGCTTAATGTTGGCTGTGGCATTTGAGTCTTTCGTCAAGCTGTTTGCACTACTTGCAGTCGCATTTTTCTTTGTTTTTGAATCACCTGAAAACATGGCTCAAATCAGCCATGACATCAACACCACCTTTAAAGATGTTCAGCTCAAAGGTGTGCCAGAAAGCTTTTGGATTCAAACTTTATTGGCTGCATTAGCGATTATTTGTCTACCACGTCAGTTCCATGTCGCGGTGGTTGAACTGCGAGATGAAAAGCATATCCGTGGTGCTCGTCGTTGGTTTGCCATTTATCTGATTTTAACCATTATCGCGATCATCCCGATTGCCAGTTGGGCGCTGCATGCAGCACCTGCCTACTTGGCAATCCCCGATGTTGCCGTGCTCTCACTGCCTTTGAGTTATAACCAAGACTGGTTGACCTTACTTGCGTTTCTCGGTGGTTTTTCAGCATCGACAGGTATGCTGTTGGTGTCGTCAGTGGCCTTGTCGATTATGCTCAGTAATGACTTGATCATGCCTGCACTGTGGCGTACACGCTTATTGTCACGTCATGACAAACGCCTACCACTCGTACTGAAATTCACACGTCGTGTATGTATTTTAGCGGTCATGTTATTGGGCTTCTTGTTCTTCCATTTCTTCAATGACATTGACCAATTATCGGTATTTGGCCTATTGGCCTTCAGTGCTGTGGCACAGTTTGCACCGGCGTTAATTGGTGGTTTATATTGGCGCGGCGGAAGTAAGCAAGGCGTATATGCAGGTCTGTTGGTCGGCTTTGGCATGTGGGCTTATACCCTGTTATTACCAACCGTATTGCGTAGCCTGCCTGAACAATTTAAAACATTTACCGAAAATCTTTTAAGTCAGGGTCCGCTAGGCTTGAGTTGGTTACGTCCTGAAGCACTGTTAGGGTTTGAATCTTTCGATCCACTTACCCATGGCGTAGTTTGGGCACTCGGTTTAAATATCACCCTCTATATTTGGATTTCCCGCGTCTTCCGTCCAAGTGTTGCCGAGCAAATTCAGGCCGAAAGTTTCTTTTATTATGAAACCAAGCCCCTCCCGGCTCAAAGTACATCAAACGACATCAGCTATATTCACCATGATGTGGCACGCTTAAAAGTAGGTGATCTGATTACTTTGGCAAAACGCATTACCGGTGAAGGTCCAACTATGCGCGCCTTCAACCAGTTCTGCGCACAAAACAATGTGGTTTTGAATGAAAATAGCAGCGCCAACGGCATGTGGTGGCGTTTTACCGAACAGTATCTTGCCGGCACCATCGGTGCGGCATCTGCCCGTACCCTACTCACCACAGCCATGGTCAATAATGGTTTAGCACTCGGTCAGGTCGCCAATATTCTTGACCAAGCCTCACAGTGGCAGCGCTTTAACCAAAACCTGATCATGACCATGATCGACCATATGACTCAAGGTGTGTCCGTGGTTGATGAAAATATGTGTTTGGTGGCATGGAATAATCAATACCTCAAACTGTTTGATTATCCAAAAGACATTGTCTATGTCGGTTGCCCAATTTCAGACTTGATTCGTTATAACGCTGAACGCGGCGAATGTGGTCCTGGTTCAGTCGAAGAACATGTGCGTAAACGTATGCATTGGATGCAAGTCGGCAGCGCACACGAATTTGAACGAATTCGTAAAGATGGTCGTGTAATTCAGATGCGCGGGAACCCGATCGAAGGCGGTGGTTTCGTCACGACCTTTGCCGATATTACCGCATTCCGTGAAAATGAAGCCTTGCTTGAAGGGCGTGTACAAGACCGTACCCAACAGTTGGCAGATGCCCTGTCCGAACAACAATTGGCACGTGAGCAAGCCGATAAAGCCAATATGTCGAAAAGCCGCTTCATTGCTGCTGCAAGCCATGACTTATTGCAACCGATGCATGCTGCTCGCCTGTTCAGTACCGCCCTCGAGCAAAGCGTACAAAATGACGATGATCGTAAAACGCTTCAGCAACTAGATCGTGCGCTGCATGGTGCGGAAAGTATGCTCTCTGCCCTCTTGGATATCGCACGACTCGAAGGTGGAACCATTCAACCAAAACGTCAGCCTTATCCGCTGCATGACTTACTCAGCGATCTTGAACTGCAATTTAAATCGATTGCGGCACAGCGTAATATCAAACTGACCGTACATGATGCTCAGTTCTGGATTGACACCGACCCACAGTGGATTCGTCGTATTATTCAAAACTTCGTCAGCAATGCCCTACGCTATACGGCGCGTGGTCGTGTTGTGGTGGGTGTGCTACGTTCAGCACGTCCAGGACATATTCGTATTGGCGTTTGGGATACAGGTCCAGGGATCGCGGAAGAACAGCGCATTAAGTTGTTCCAAGAGTTCGAACGCTGTGGACATACCTCTCCTTGGGGCGAACAGGGCCTGGGCTTAGGTTTAGCCATCGTGCAACGCATGACCAGCCTACTCGACTACCCAGTGCATGTGTTCTCAGAACTTGGTCATGGTTCGTGTTTTATGATTGAAGTGCCTGTGGTCGCTGCGCCAAAAGTGGTCGCTGCACCGACTCAAGCGGTTCCGCTGAAGACCAAAGCCTATAAGATTCTGTGCTTAGACAATGATGAAACCATTTTGGAAGGGATGTCGACCTTACTGACCAAATGGGGCTATCAAGTCTTTAAAGCCACTGAACCTGAACAGGCCATGGAGTTGATTCAACAAGAAAATATTCAAGTTTGGTTGGTTGACCAACACTTGAATAACAACAAGATCGGTCTCGACTTTATTTTAGATAACCGTCAGGAAAATGTCCCTGTGGCGCTGATTACCGCAGATTCTGATCCTGAACTACCGCAACGTCTAAAAGAGTTAAACATCGTCTTACTGAAAAAACCATTGAAACCGGCTTCACTGCGTTCATGGTTATCTGGTTTAAAAATTTCAAATCAGTAGCGTTGTTACAGGACATCGCTCTGTGAAAAGTAGCCCATTTCATTCACATGAAATGGGCTTTTGTTTACCTTGCTTTTACTTAAACTTACCTAACTGGCAAAAAAATTTGTCTCAACGGCAAGACCATTCAAAATAGCCCCGATATTTCGTCTATTTATTAGCCATAAATATCAAATTAAGATTGCCTATGGCAAAAGATATCGAATGCGTGAGTGAACACTTGTACACTTAGTTACAATTAAAAATCTATTTGATTTAAATCATATTTTTATAACCAAAAATAAAAACTAAAACTTTAGTCGTATATTTAGCTGCGGCCGTTCGTTTTAAAAATATTCATAAGAAGTTGATCAGTTTCAAGCCAATTCAAGAAGCGTCATAACTCAACACTTGAGAAGCTGATCTCCCCCGCATATTAGGAGTGATCTTGTGAATATTTCAGAAACAATGCCGCATGGTTTTGATCAAAATCTACAGTTTCATCGTCAGTATGGTGCCAATGCCATTTTGCCAGAGATCGATTGGCGTCAGCTATTTAAGTTCAGCAAATTAAGTGATGTGCAAGTCGAAGCGTTGGAAACACTCTATCGCAGTGCCGTTCCTCTCGCGTTACAAGTGTTTGATGAACTGAATTTTGATGTCTTTGCACCGAATGCTTACAAACCCCAAGGTCTTGGCTTATTCGATCGACTGGCAGAACAAGAAGATCTACTGCTGCAAAATTTAGAAGCAGAATCCAATAGCTTAGGTTTGGACACCCGTCATCAGATTTGGAGCATGCTACTGCGTGGTGGTGCGGTCTTAGTATTTAAAGCTTGGCTCGGTAAAGTCAAAACCGACAAAAACCAGCTGGATAAAACACAGTTTGATGAATTATCTGATTTACTGTTTATTAAAACAGCGCCATTTGAATTGGCACAACGTTTGAATGTCGATGCCAACTCCAAGCAAGACCATATCTTCCTGATGTATGACAATGATGTTTATCTGGATCGTTTTAACAGCTTAGAAACTGCAGCCCTATTTGTGGATTTGGGTGTTTATGATGCGGCTTTCCTGAGTTTACGTGATGACCGTGTCGCGGATTATCTCAAAGCGCGCGGCTATGTGTCCGATGAACAAATTGATGAACTGCAATGTGCGCTCAACCCTTTGTACTGTACGGATTTGACGCCTAAGCAAGACTATATTGCTTAAGTTATTGTTGAAGTTGTTTATATAAGGTATTAACTGATGTTACGCAGTAACATCAGAAGCACAATTTGATTCAAATAAAAGAACGATACGCGGTAACGTCATCCGCAAGTGTTTGAGACAGGACGACTTCTAATCACAAATGTTTTTGCGATACTTTGAATAATTTGGCGCAAGTGAACGAGTTTTGCGGATGACAATGGTTTTGGGTACTTTTGCCGAAACAAAAGTACCTCCAGCCGAAGGCTGATCCCTTTATTTAATCCCTAGATGTAAGACTCCGTCGAACTGACTTAAAAATCATTTTAAAAATGCGAAATTACTTTTAGGTGCGTAATATCAGTTATTGGTTTAATTCGCATTGTTCTATCGCTTAAACAGCATAAAAAAAGACCTCCACGATGGAGGTCTTTTTTTTGAAAAAATCCTTAGATTTTCTTTTCTTCAATATTCAATGCATTAATTGCCAAAACAGCTTGAGTTCGGTTTTGTACGCCCAACTTACGGAAAATCGCCGTCACATGTGCTTTGATGGTTGCTTCAGACACATCCAACTCATAGGCAATTTGTTTATTCAACAAACCTTCCGCCACCATCATTAACACGCGGAATTGTTGCGGTGTTAAAGACTGAATACGTTCTGCCAATGCTGTTTCATCTGCAGCACGTGGGTCAAAGTTCATATTGGCTGGTAAATTTGGTGGTAACCAAATCTCGCCTTCTAAGACTTGACGAATCGCTTCACCAATGTGACTTGGATGCGCAGATTTTGGAATATAACCCATCGCGCCATGTGCAATCGCACGTTGAATAATCGACGCTTCTTCATGCGCAGAGACCACAATGATTGGAATCGATGGATATTGTGCGCGTATATGCACCAAGGCAGAAAAGCCTGAAGCACCCGGCAAGTTTAAATCCAATAACACAAGATCAGGCTCAGGGCCATTTTCAAGACGTTCATAGCATTCATTGACTGCTGCAGTCTCATGAATTTGCGCCTGAGGCAAACTATAACGAACCGCCTGAATTAAAGCATGACGAAACAGCGGGTGATCATCAACGATTAAAATATTCATAAGCAACGTGAGAGATCTTGTGCACAATGACCCTATTCTAACCACACATGCTATGTGAAGGATATGCAAGAACTTATTTTTTTGCATTTAAAATGTAGATTTTCACCTAAAATGCGTCTTTTTTCGCATTTTCTATAAATCTTTAAATCTAATCATATTTTCATATAAATTTTATCAACACAGTAAAAATGCTTATATCTAAGCATTATATGTTGAAATATCAACAGTTTAAAATTTGAAATTTCACGAATCTTCTGGTTTTTCCAACATATCTAAAAATCAGATAACTTTTCTGATTTTCGTTATTTTACAGTGATCCACCCATCGGGATTAATAAAAGGCATTCCGAGAAACCACACTTTTAGGTTTAAAAAATGTCTCAAGTTAATCTACAAAAACCCCTGAATATTGTTGCTGTGTCAGGTGGTCTAAACAATCCATCTAAAACTGAAGCTATGGTACAAGCCATTGTTGATGAACTCGGCGATGCGACTCCAATCAATGTACATTTTATTAAGTTTAGCGAAATTGGCAATTTATTAGGTGGGGCGATTTACCGTAACCAATTGCCGCAACGTGTACAAGATGACCTTGCTGCCGTTGAAGCTGCTGATGCACTGATTGTTGGAACACCAGTTTACCGTGCTTCATTTACAGGCCTGTTTAAACACTTCTTTGACTTTGTCGAACAAACTGCCTTGGTGGATGTACCTGTCTTGCTTGCAGCTTCGGGTGGTTCTGAACGCCATGCTTTAGTGCTTGAACATCAACTGCGTCCATTGTTCAGTTTCTTTCAAGCGCAAACATTACCAATCGGAGTCTATGCAACAGATCATGATTTCACCCCTGAATACACCATTCATAGTGAATTACTCCGTGACCGCATTACTTTAGCTGTAGCACGTGCGCTGCCGATTTTGGAATGGGCTCCAGCCAAAGGTCAGCGTGCTGAAGTGGTGAAAGCCAAGTCTCAACAAGCCAACCAAAACTTGGGCATTAATAAGCAAATCGAGCAAGAAGAAGTCCTTCCTTCTGCAGCTGTTCCAAGTTTGGATGCCGCTGAAGCTCGACTGCATAGTAAAAAGCCAAAAACGCAAGTGGCCTAAACACCACAGCTTAACAATTCGATCCCGAGGGTTTGCAAAATGTCAGTACAAGAAAAAAACATTACATTTGCGTATTGGGTACCAAACGTCAGTGGTGGTTTGGTGGTCAGTAATATTGAACAGCGTACCGATTGGAGCTATGACTATAACGTGCGTTTGGCACAAGCTGCAGAAAAAAGTGGCTTTGATTATGCGCTGACTCAAATTCGTTTTACCGCAGGCTATAACGCGGAAAATCAACATGAGTCGGTGAGTTTCAGTCATGGTATTTTGGCCAAAACCGAAAAGCTCAAAGTCATTGCCGCGATTTTACCCGGCCCTTGGAAACCAGCTCTGGCTGCGAAACAATTGGCGACCATCGATCATCTCACCAATGGCCGTATTGCGATTAATGTTGTAAGTGGTTGGTTCCGTGGAGAGTTTGATGCGATTGGTGAAGAATGGCCCGAACATGATCAACGCTATGCGCGCTCTGAAGAATTCATTCGTAGCCTAAAAGGCGTTTGGACGCAGGATAACTTTAGTTTTGATGGTAAATACTATCAATTTAAAGACTACACTCTATCTCCGAAACCGGTACAAAAACCGCATATTGAAATCTTCCAAGGTGGCAGTTCACGTGCAGCACGTGACATGGCATCACGTGTTTCCGATTGGTACTTCACCAACGGCAATACCCCTGCTGAGTTGAAAAAGCAGATCGATGATATTCGTGAAAAAGCCAAAGCTAACAACCATCAGGTCAAAATCGGGGTGAATGCCTTCATTATTGCCCGAGATACGGAGGAAGAAGCCCAAGCGGTGCTTCAAGCTATTATCGACAATGCCAATACCGAAGCGGTCAATGCCTTTGGCGATGCAACTCGTGAAGCAGGTGCATCCACCAAAGAAGGCGAAGGTAACTGGGCAAAATCTACTTTTGAAGATTTGGTTCAATATAACGACGGCTTTAAAACCAATCTGATTGGCACGCCACAACAAATTGCCGAACGCATTGTGGAACTCAAAAGTGTAGGTGTCGATTTGGTTCTCTCAGGTTTTCTCCACTTCATTGAAGAAGTGGAATACTTTGGCGAAAAAGTGTTGCCACTGGTTCGTGAACTGGAAGCTCAACAGCAGCAAGTTGTGCAGGCTAAATCAGCATAATTGTTGATGCAGTCACAGCTCATGTAATCAGCATAATAATCACAACCGGCTCACTTCACTTTCCTCCCCTAAGGCTCGGCTTAGGGGATTTTTTATCTCGAGTACCATTTAAAGACATGCTCTGATTCTAGAAAATGAGCTGACCTGTAAACAAAGAAAAAGCCCGACATCCTGTCGGGCTTTTTCTATATGGATACTTAAGCATGACTCCTGTCTTGCTTCACAGTCCTGATGGTGAACACTTTGTTATTGTTTTATGTTCCGGAACGTCCTGTTCCTGTATGAGTTCATCTTAGGTAAAATTTAAAAGTGCGCCTAGCGTCAAAAACTTCGTTGCTTGTACGCTTAAGCTGACAGAATTGTGCGCAATCGGTTAACTTAAACCATAGATATTATATGGTTTTTTATAGAAATCGATTTTTTAGATAATTTCATTACCACTAGATACCCCCGTAATTCCAGTGATATTTCCAACACAAACGAGGCAATAAACATGCAACTGGTTTGGTTTCGACAAGATTTAAGACGACATGACCATAGCGCACTGTGGCAGGCGACACAGTCTGGTCCAACGATTGCCTTTATTGCGCTTTCTCCTGAACAATGGGCAAGGCATGACGATGCCCCCATTAAAATCCATCGCTATCTTGCCCAACTGGAACTTTTGCGACAGCAATTGGCTGAACTAAATATTCCACTGATTATTCAGCATATTCCCGATTGGTCAGACATCGCCACTGAGCTATTAACCTTATGTACTCAGCTCAATATACACACTGTTCATGCACATATTGAACATGGTGTGAATGAACTTAAACGAGATCGCGAAGTACAACAGTTATTAGAACAGCAGCACATCTCTGTTGAGCTGTACCATGACCGCACCCTGTTTCCTGTTGGCAGTATTCGCAATCAATCTGGACATCCTTATCAAGTTTTCGGTGCATTTAAGAAAAATTGCTACGAAAAATTGAGTATCAGTCTGCCTACTTGTTATCCCGCTATTGAAGCCCAAGCGGCTCTCGCCTCGCATCCGCTGTGGCAAACCGAATTCGATCTTCGTCCTTTTTATCCCGCAGGGCTGTTAGCAGCTCAAATCGAGCTTTGGCCGATTGGGGAAAATCATGCACAGCAGTGCTTAGATGAATTTATAGAACAACATCTGAGTCGTTATGCTGATGATCGGGACTATCCAGCGCTCAATGCTACCAGTCGAATTGGCATGTATCTCAACTTGGGCATCTTGTCTATTCGCCAATGTCTGCAAGCCCTGTTTCGTGAACAAGGTGGCTATTTCCAGATCGACCACAGAGGGCAACAAACGTGGCTCGATGAGCTACTTTGGCGTGAATTTTACCAACACATTTTATTTGACTACCCGCAGGTATCTCAGCACCAGCCGTTTCAAACCAAAACCTTAAAAATAAAATGGCGCCATGCACCACAAGACTTGGCTGCATGGCAGCAAGGTCAGACAGGCATTCCAATTGTCGATGCAGGGATCCGTCAACTACTGGCTACGGGTTGGATGCATAATCGGGTGCGGATGATTTGTGCCATGTTCCTCAGTAAGAATCTACTGATCGATTGGCGGTTGGGGGAGCAATGGTTTATGCAGCACCTTGTCGATGGCGACTTAGCGGCCAATAATGGCGGTTGGCAATGGTGCGCCTCGACGGGTACAGATGCTGTACCTTATTTTCGGATTTTTAACCCGATCAGCCAATCTCAGAAATTTGATCCGAACGGGGATTATTTACGTCAATGGCTACCTGAACTCGCAGATTTGGATGCCAAACAAATTCACCAACCCTTTGCCAAAAATCCTCAACTAGAATTGAACTACCCTCAGCCGATTGTCGATTTAAAGCAGTCTCGCCTAGCGGCAATTGAAACATTCCGAGCATTGTAGAGACTGCCAAGATCGAACTGCTAGGGATCAAAACGCTGTACTGAAATGGTCACTCTAAGGCATAGCCGATCGGTCGTTTTGTCCCTACAATACAGAAAACGCAAATCATTTTAGAGACGCTCACATGTATACAGGCATCGTGCAAGGTTTAGAAAAAGTCTTAGACATTCGTCAAGGCAATGGCTTCACAACCTTGGTGATTTCAAATCATCAGAATTTTTTTCATGATGTCTTTATCGGGGCAAGTGTTGCAATTAATGGCGTGTGTTTAACGGCCACACATATTGATTTGGCAGCCAACCAAGTACATTTTGATGTCTCTGATTTAACCAATCAACTCACCACGCTGAAAACTCTCAAAGCTGGTGATGAGGTCAATGTCGAACGCTCAGCCAAAGTTGGGGCAGAAAATGGTGGTCACAATCTATATGGTCATATCGAAGGCACAGCCACGATCAAAAACTTAGAGCATCGCGGGGAAACCTTTCATCTCGATATTCACATTCCAGCAGGCAATATTAAATATTTCTTTCTCAAAGGTTTTATTGGACTCAATGGTTGTAGTTTGACTGTGAACCGTGTTGATCGTGCCAGCAGTGAAATTTCAATCGATCTTATTCCTGAAACACTGCGCCTCACTACATGGAAAGATGTCCAAGTCGGTGATGCCGTGAATTATGAAATTGATCAAACAACGCGAACCTTAGTTGATACCTTAGAAAATATTCATCAGCGTTAAGATCGACTGAAATTACATTGCAAAAAAGCCTCCCTTTCGGAGGCTTTTTTATTGGCTCATGTGCAATATACGTTTAAGAATAAAAACTTGGATCTGGCACTTTGGCTGTAAGCACCCATTCACCGACCTCCTGATATTTATAATCAATCGGATCGTGTAAGGTCTGGGTACGTACATTGCGCCAGAAGCGATCTAAATTCAATTTGGCCGTCGTGGCACGTGCGCCCATCACTTGGAAAATATTTTGCGTAATGTACAGCGCACTATTGGTGGCCGCAATTTTGGCTGTTGCAATCGCAATAGAAACTTCTCCACGTTGTTCCGCCGTTAAAGCTGCACCAATCTCCCAAGCCCATTGCAAACGCTGAACCGCTTTATCTGCCAATAATCGTACACTTTCTAATTGCACATAAAACTCAGCAAAATGCTTTTGAATGAAAGGGTCATTCACTGCATTTTCAGCCAATGATTTTGACCACGCTTTTTGGTTTTGAACCGTCTGTTTTGCTGTTTCAAAAGCCCCTTCTGCCACCCCCAAAAACATATGCACAAAGATCAACTGTGCAATCAACGGACGTAAGCTTGAATACGGTGTACTCAAAGGCCCCGGGTTCAGTAGTAATTCATCTTTGGAAATTTTAACTTGTTCAAAATGGCTACTTCCACTGTCGGTTTGACGTTGTCCCATATTGTCCCAATCGCCGAGAAAACTGACGCCTTCACGTGCTGTAGGAATCACCCCGATCAATAATTTTCCATCTTCATTGAAGCCAGAACACAGCAAAATGTCTGAATCCATGGAACCCGAACAAAAACTTTTATCGCCATGAAACACATATTCATGTTCAGACAGTTGCGTCGCTGTAGTACGGCGGTCTAAAGGGTTTAGGGTGTTGCCCCAAAATAAATGCTCACGTGCAGTCTGTTCAAACCACGGGCCATATTGCTCTGGCTGCGCGAACAACTGTACCGTTGCAATCAATAAATGATGGAAACCATAAACATGCGCCAATGAGCTATCCACTTGAGCAATGGTTTGAATGGTTTTAAAAATCGTCAGCCAATCTGCCCCCTGTCCACCGTATTGTTTTCCAATGGAAAGTGCAAGCAAACCACTTTGACGAATCAAATCACGTTCAGCTTTGGGATTTCCCCCCTGCTTATCACGCTGAGCAGCCGTCGTGGCAAATTCTGCCGCCAGTTTTTTGGCAATGTCGATCGGATCTTGAGTCAATGGAATTGAAGCGTTCATATATCTGTCTGATTATTCTGTTACCGTTTTAGCTTAACAAAGTAGAGGCATTCAGCTTATCTCAATGCCTGCAGTCTATATCTGTAAAATCTATATCTTATGAAATCTAAGTCACCAAGATTCAGGCGACTTATAATTTGATCATTTTATACGTCGTATTTAGGATGGATAAAATCCATCATGAACGTCCCTTCATCCTAATCAACTTTTATAGGAGAAAGGACGTTCATTATTGCTTTAATAATCCTTCATATAAGCCATAGTGAACTTTCATCAGAACGTGATCACTCACGCTCAAATTGTTCTTATGACTTCGGATAAACCGTAGCAATCAAATGTTCAACCACTTGAGGTTCTGCCAAGGTCGAGGTATCACCTAAAGAGTCCAACTCATTGGCCGCAATTTTTCTTAAAATACGGCGCATGATTTTACCAGAACGGGTTTTCGGTAAGGCCGGCGCCCAATGCAATGCATCTGGCGTTGCCACTGGTCCAAGGACTTTGCGTACCCAAGCCACCAGTTCCTGACGTAACTCATCCGTCTCTGCTGTCCCTGCTTGTAAGGTCACAAAGGCGCAAATCCCTTGCCCTTTAATATCATGTGGCATACCCACCACAGCAGACTCTGCCACAGCATCATGTGCAACCAGCGCACTTTCAATTTCAGCCGTTCCCAATCGATGCCCTGAAACGTTCAAGACGTCATCCACACGGCCCGTAATCCAATAGTAGCCAGACTCATCACGACGTGCGCCATCACCTGTAAAATACGTCCCCGGATAAGTGGAGAAATAGGCTTCAATAAAGCGCTCAGGATCACCCCAAATGGTTCGCATTTGTCCCGGCCAAGAATCCTTAATCACCAAATTGCCTTCTACGGCGCCTTCAAGCTCATTGCCTTCAGCATCCACTATCGCAGGTTGTACACCAAAGAATGGACGCGTCGCTGAACCCGGTTTTAAATCAGTTGCTCCCGGCAATGGCGTAATCATGAAACCACCCGTTTCTGTTTGCCACCATGTATCCACCACTGGACAGCGGCTTTCACCTACCACGGTGTAGTACCAATTCCATGCCTCTGGGTTAATGGGTTCACCCACCGATCCCAATAAACGTAAACTACTGCGGTCACTTTCTCGGACAAAGGCATCCCCTTCTCGCATCATGGCGCGAATTGCAGTCGGTGCCGTATATAAAATAGTGACGTTGTGTTTATCGACAATATGTCCGGTTCGAGCCCAACTTGGATATTGTGGTACACCTTCAAACATCACGGTCGTGGTGCCATTCGACAATGGCCCATACAACACATAAGAGTGTCCCGTAATCCAACCAACATCGGCAGTACACCAAAACACATCATCTTGTTTAAGGTCAAAAACTTCACGGAAGGTACAATTCACATAGGTTAAATAGCCGCCTGTGGTATGCAATACACCTTTCGGTTTTCCTGTCGAACCTGATGTATACAAAATAAATAGCGGGTCCTCGGCATTCATAGGTTCAGGTGGACAAATATCATTGACCGACATGATTTCCATGTGATACCACAGGTCACGATCCGCTTTCATTTCGATCGGGTTACCTGTACGGTGCACCACAATGACATTTTGAACCGAAGATGTGCCTTCAATGTCGAGTGCAAGATCGACATTTTCTTTGAGTGGAATGGGCTTGCCACCACGCATCCCACAATCCGCAGTAATCACGACTTTCGCCTGACTGTCATCGATACGACTTGCCAATGAGTCTGGTGAGAACCCGCCAAAAACCACGCAGTGTACTGCTCCAATTCGGGTACAGGCCAACATCGCAATTGCCGCTTCTGGCACCATTGGCATATACAGCACCACACGGTCGCCTTTGCCCACGCCATGTTTTTTCAGCACATTAGCAAAACGGCAAGTTTCATCATGCAGTTCTTCAAAAGAAATGATTTTATGCCGTGAAGGATGATCTCCTTCCCAAATAATGGCTGGTTTATGTGGATGTTCTTTTAAATGTCGATCGAGACAGTTGGCACTGACATTCAGTTCACCGTCAGCAAACCACTCAATCTTGAAATCATCTTGCTTAAAATTTGTATTTTTAACTTGGGTAAACGGTTTGATCCAATCGATCTTTTGCGCTTGCTCCGCCCAAAACTCATCTGGTTGTTCAATCGATTTTTGATAACGCTCAAAGTACTCCGACTCATTGATGCGCGCGGTTTTTTTAAAACTTTCAGGTACTGGATAGATCTCTTTCATATTGTATTTTCCTTGATCTGATTCATCTCATCACGAGATGCCATGCCACATTTCTACTTTTATAATTTCTGCATCACAGCAGTATGACGATTAATTTTTAATCGCAGCAATCATGCTTTGGTCGTATTATTCTTTCCCATTTAAAGCACATCTATAAGCAAAATTTCAACAAAAACATGTTTCAATTCAGTATCTGATCAGTTCATTTGAACCTATAATGCAAAGGTAATTTTACTCAGCATTCCACTTTTTTATTCTTCCATACACGTTGAGTTGACCCAAGCATGAATACCAATGACTCTTCTTTCTTTTCCCGTCAGACGACCACTACATCGGATAATCCCCTGAAACCAGATGGACGTTTTGGTCGACTGAGCATGATTGGTTGGTATGGCTTTCTCAATATCATCAGCTTTTTTGCCTTGATCGCTTTAAGCCTTGCCGTGGGTATTTTCAACATCAATACCATGACGTTAAATGAGCAATTTGTTGGCATATTCACTGGGGTATCTGGCCTCGCCTATTTGGCGATTATTATTCTCTATATCTATTTTTATTGTGTCTTTGTCGTGCGTCGGCTGCATGACCTCAATAAAGCCGGTTGGTTGCTACTGCTCTTATTTATCCCCGTGATCAATCTATTCTTTATCCTGTATTTATTATTGGCCTCAGGCACACCGACCGTAAATCAATACGGCGCGCCACGCCCTGCTGCAGTTTGGGAAAAAATTCTGGCATGGTTGATGATTTTAATCAGTGTCTTGTCGCTCGTGGCTACAGGTAGCATCACGTCTTATATGATGGGTAGCGGAGAAATTGAATCGCCTACAGAAATCATTCAACAAGGTACTGAATATTTCTAAGCCACTAACCGAATTTGAGCCTGTCTGAATTTTGATACATCCGTTCGCAAGCCTGTAAATGAGGGTTATTTTCGCCACTAATTTCAGGCAAAATAGCGAAAAATCTGAACATTTGGAAAACTCGTGGCTGAAAAAGAAAATGCCTTGAGTGATGTCACTCAAGGCACGACTCAACTTTTGCAAGAGGCAACTGAAAAAACTGCACAAACCGTGCTGGAACATACCTCTAAATATAATGACGCATACTCAACGATCGATAAATTTGTCGATGGATTTTGGGAACGCCTGCCTTATATTTGTATCGCATTAATTGTTTTTACGATCTTCTATCTACTGTCTAAACTCTTTAGATTCTTTGTTCGTAAAGCGCTCACTGACCGTTCTTACTCAAAACAAAATCTAGTTTTGGTCCTGAACCGTGTGGGTAGCTCAGCCATTATGTTCTTCGGTTTCCTGATTGCGATGGTCATTGCGATTCCTGGGTTCACACCGGGTCAACTCATGAGTGCCTTGGGGATTGGTTCGGTTGCAATCGGTTTCGCGTTTAAAGATATTTTCCAGAACTTACTGTCGGGTATTTTGATTCTCCTCGGTGAACCTTTCAAAATCGGTGATGATATTATTGTGTCAGGAATGGAAGGTACGGTTGAAGATATTCAGATCCGTGCAACCTTTCTACGCTCTCCAGATGGTCGTCGTATCGTGATTCCAAACGCGACGGTTTACACCAGTGCGGTAACGGTGAATACCGCTTATCAACGTCGTCGTTGTGAATTTGTGGTGGGTATTGGTTATGAAGATGACATTCAAAAAGCTAAAAATATTGTTTTGGCTATTTTGGACAAAGACCCAACCATTTTGAGCCAACCTGCGTTTACCGTAAACGTGAATGCTTTGGCTGATTTCTCGGTCAATCTGAATGTCCGTTGGTGGGTTGATACCACTGAAACCACCACTGCGAACTCGATCAGTGAAGTGCAAGAACACGTTATCCAAGCATTCAATCAAAATGGTATTTCAATTCCGTACCCTGTACAGGAAGTGAAAGTTTACCGTGGTGATCAAGCTGAGGCAGAAGCTTCAACAGCTAAATAATCGCCCTAAAACGTATGGAATCACAGTTTCTGTCCGGATAATTCGGTTGCCTAAGCTGACTGCTTGGCAACCGTTTTTTATGAGTAAATCTACCTCATAAGGAATAAATCCACCTTCAGGTCCAATGATGATCGTACATCCATGTTGAATCCCTGTAGGCATCACATCTTCGACATAAGGATGCGCCACATAAGCCGGAGAGTCCGAGGAGATCATGCTCGGTAAAACATCCTCCACAAAGGGTTTAAAGCGTTTATATAATTCAATTTTGGGCGCAATGGTGTCACCTGCCTGCTCCAAACCCAACGTCACATAGTGATCGAGCTGCTGTAAAAATGGGGTCTGCCAATAGCTTTTATCCACGCGATAACTGTGCAGCAAAATGATTTTTTCTACACCTAAGGTGACGGCATCCATGATCAGACGGCGCAACACTTTCGGACGAGGCATTGCCACAATTAAAGTCACCGGATGCTTTGCTGGTACTTCTTCTTCTTGTAAGGGTTTAAGTTGAATGCCGTTATCCGTAATACTGACGATTTGGGTTAAATAACGCTTTCCTTCCCGAATCCCGACTTTGAGGGTATCGCCCACTTGTACATCGACATGGGTTTTTAAATGCTCAATTTGGCGTTTGGCACTGATATTCCACAGTTCAGATTCAGTTTGACGTGGGTCAAGCAGGACGATGTTCATAAAAATTCTCTTACCCAGTTCAATTGGATACGCGAAAACGTCATCCACAACGGTTCAAGGCAACACTCAATAGAATCACTCAAGTTTCAGCGATTATTTGTTAGACATAAAAATTCGACGCGTTTTGTCGGTGAGCTGCACTGCACCGCAAGATGGCTTCCTTGCGAAGCTTCGCATTCCATTTTGCCGAATGAGAAACAACGTTTCGTAAGAGTACCTCCAACCGAAGGCTAAGCCCTTTCTTCAAATCTTAAATGTAAGACTCTGTCGAGCCTATTCATTCATCTGTTTAAAGCATCAACCAATTTAAATCATGGTTGTAAATTCAAAGGTATTGATCAATCACCTGAATATGCTTTTGCAGCGACCCAGTATTCTTTTGCATAATCAGCTGAGCTGCATCATTTAAAGCCTGCGCTTTCGCAGTATTTTGAATGATCTCAACCAATGCACTAGCCGCCTGCTCAAAATCCTGCACAACCACAACCGCATGGGCCGCTACAAATTCATCCACAATGGTTTGAAAATTAAAATAATGCTGACCTAATACTGTCGGGACATGCAGCGCGATAGGTTCCAAAATATTATGTCCACCGCCCGGTACATTTAAAGACCCGCCAACAAAACAAGCCTGACTCAGTGCCAGCCAAAGCCATAATTCACCCATACTATCCGCTAAATACACTTGCGTTTCAGGCTGAATCGTTTGCTTTAAACTGCGGCGCT
Source organism: Acinetobacter sp. YH12152 (assembly GCF_013418285.1). Taxonomy (NCBI): domain Bacteria; kingdom Pseudomonadati; phylum Pseudomonadota; class Gammaproteobacteria; order Moraxellales; family Moraxellaceae; genus Acinetobacter; species Acinetobacter sp. YH12152. Next base: position 31,788 of record NZ_VPCH01000002.1, on the reverse strand, counting down.
GTGTGCGTAAATTCAGTTTCTGCGCTTCTACAAAAACCTCATCAAAGCGTTCGGGATGCCGTGGTACGACGATACATAATAGCTCAGGCTGTTGTTGCAAAATCGGCTGCAGTGCTGCGAGCAGTTTTTGTTCTTCTGGTGCATGTGTACTGGCAATGGTAATGATTTTACGGCCTTGCAAAGCCCAATCTTGACGTAACTGCGCTGCTTGTTGCACAAAGCTATCGGGCGCATGAATATCAAACTTGATACTTCCCACGACCTGACTGGTATGCGGGTTTGCACCCAACTCAATAAATCGCGCTAAAGTTGCCTGATCTTGCGCCAATAATTGTTTCAAACTCTTTAGCATCGGCTGCGTCAAACTCGGGACTTTGCTATAACCCTTCGCCGATTTTTCAGATAATCTGGCATTAATCAATAAACACGGAACGTTAGCCTGATCGGCTTCAATCATCAAATTTGGCCAGAGTTCTGTTTCGACCAGAGCCAACATTTTCGGTTGATATTTTTCGATAAAACGACAGACTAATTTTTTTTGATCTGCTGGCAAATACACGGCCTGAAACAGCGATTCATATGGTGATTTTAAAAATAATTGTTTCGCACGCGCTTGTCCGGTTTTGGTCGTATTGGTAACCAAGACCGGATGACCTGCTTTGAGATAATGTTCAATCAGCGGCTGTGCAGCGTTGGTTTCTCCTACGGAAACCACATGAAACCAAATTGCATTGCGGTTTTTAACCTGCTGAAATGGCCCAAAGCGCTCAAGACACTCTTGCTGATATAGTTGGAGATCTTCAGCACGTTTTTTGATGCGCCATTGATATAGCGGCTTAATCAGCGCCAAAGCTGCGTTATACCAAAAAGGAGTAGTCAAATTATTACGCTCAAAAACGGTTTGAATCGGCAGAATATATCAGAGCATTATCCACATGTTAATGGATAATGCGTATTCAAGTGTCGATTAATACGTTGAACGTCCTGAACCAAATTTATTTTTCATGCTTGGATAATCAATATAGCCTTCGGCAACATCTGTCCCAATCATATTTTCCAACTGCAATTCATTTAGTGCAGCATTCGCTAGCAAACGTTCAAACAAATCTGGATTGGCAATATAGGCTTTACCAAAAGACACCGCATCGGCTTTACCTGAGGCCAATAAATCAACAGCATCTTCACGGCTTAAACGCATATTGGCAATGTACGGCACTCCATTTGAGCGCTGTTTCAGATAGTCACTAATACTGTCATCCGCCAGATATTCACGGGTAAAGAAGAATGCAATCTTCCGTTGCCCCAACTGCTCTAAAGCATAGCCAAAGGTTTCACGTGGATCATGATCGCCCATATCGTGTTCATCACCACGCGGCGCAAGATGTACACCTACACGACCTGCACCCCACACTTCGATCAGCGCATCCACCACTTCAAGCAATAAACGTGCGCGGTTTTCGACAGAACCACCATACTCATCTTCACGTAAATTGGTTTTGCTTTGTAGGAATTGATCGATCAAATAACCATTGGCCGCATGCAATTCCACACCATCAAAACCGGCTTCTTTGGCTTTGATCGCAGACTGTTTGTATTGTTCTACAATGCTTTTGATTTCTGCAATCTCTAATGGACGTGGCACGACATATTCGCGTTTTGGGCGAAGCAGACTGACATAACCCGCCTGTTGTACCGCACTGGCAGAAACTGGTGTATCACCATTCAAAAGGTCGGGATGTGAGACACGTCCGACATGCCACAATTGTGCCACAATTAAACCTTGCTGTTCATGTACGGCTTGGGTCACCAATTTCCAGCCCTGAACTTGAGCATCGGTAAATAAACCCGGCGTCTGCAAATAGCCATTAGCTGCTTCTGAAATGACTGTTGCTTCTGAAATGATTAATCCAGCACTTGCACGCTGTGCATAATATTCAGCCATCATCGGCGTTGGAACACGGTCAATGGTTGCACGACTACGGGTTAGTGGCGCCATTACAACGCGATTTTTGAGGTGTAAATCACCCAAAATGAGAGGAGTATTAAGTTCAGCCATATATGTCTCGCCTAACACTTCAAATGCGAAAAATGATTTAAAGTGAGTTCTGCAGATAATCAATATATTGCTGAATGAGTTCTTCATTGCGCGAAAAATACGACCATTGACCATATTTCTCGGCTTGAATTAAGCCCGCCTGTTGTAACACAGACAAATGATTAGACATCGTAGACTGCGAAACATTACCGAGTTTTTCGATATTGCCAGCGCATACACCACGATTAAAGCCGCCACATTGTTCTTCTGACAAAAATTGTTCAGGTGTTTTCAACCATTCCAAGATTTGACGTCGAGTCGGATTGGCAAGTGCTTTAAAAATTAAATCAATATCCATAATTTAAACGGGTTTAATTAAATAAAAATTTGGACAACAAAGTTCTATTCAGCATCTTGAATACACTATATCGTATTTTTTCGATTTTTATATCGATTTTTTTAGATATGATGATCAAAAACAGATAGAACTTTGTTTTCTATATAAATTTAAATTACAAACCTTGTTTGAGGCTGGCTTCAATAAACTTATCTAAATCACCATCAAGTACCGCGCCGGTGTTTGAACTTTCCACACTGGTACGTAAGTCTTTAATACGCGAGTCATCTAAAACGTATGAACGAATTTGGCTGCCCCAACCGATATCGGACTTGGTGTCTTCCAACGCTTGTGCCGCATCATTACGTTTTTGCATCTCAAGTTCGTACAATTTTGCACGTAACTGTTTCCAAGCATGGTCACGGTTGGCGTGCTGTGAACGTTGGTTCTGACATGCCACCACAATCCCTGTTGGAGCGTGAGTTAAACGTACTGCAGAGTCTGTTTTGTTAATGTGCTGACCACCCGCACCAGATGCACGATAGGTATCAGTACGAACATCAGCTGGATTGATTTCAATTTCAATATTGTCATCAATTTCAGGCGATACAAAAACCGCTGAGAATGAAGTATGGCGACGATTACCTGAGTCAAAAGGTGACTTACGGACTAAACGGTGTACGCCAGATTCTGTACGTAACCAACCATATGCATACTCACCTTCTACACGGATCGTTGCAGACTTGATCCCTGCCACATCACCATCAGATTCTTCCATCACTTCTGCTTTAAAGCCATGACGTTCAATCCAACGTAGATACATACGCAGTAACATCGATGCCCAGTCCTGTGCTTCAGTACCACCAGAACCTGCTTGGATTTCGACATAGCATGGGTTCGGGTCCATCGGATTACTGAACATACGACGGAATTCTAATTTCGCAAGTTCTGCTTCCGCTGAAGTTAACTCTGCTTGCACATCTGCAAGTAAGCTTTCTTCTTCTGCTTCAACCGCAAGATCCAACATCGCTTGGGCATCTTCTAGCTGAGTTGAAAGCCCTTCGAGCACGTTAATGACGTTTTCGAGTTCACCTTTTTCTTTTGCCATTGCTTGTGCACGGCTTTGATCATTCCAAATTGCTGGGTCTTCCAGCTCACGTAGAACCTCTTCTAAACGCTCTTTTTTCAGATCGTAGTCAAAGATACCCCCGTAATGTTTGACCACGGTCGTTTAAGTCTTTTAGCTGTAATAGATACGGATTAATTTCCACGTGAATTACTCTCAATCAAAAAATTTGGCTTAAATAGCCGCCTATTATATCACAGAGCATTTGCACAGATTCAGCCAGATTGATCATCCAAATCATTGACTTCAATGCACATAATATGAACAATACGCTCGCGTTACTATTTATTACATTTTATTTACAACAATAATGTTTCGAGGGTTTTATGAAAAAGACATTACTTGCACTAGGGTTAGCTGTTATCACTTCATCAACTTTTGCTTATGATGGTCAAGTTGATGGCGGTTTTACTTATACAGATTGGGACAATGACATCGTAGATTCAAACGGATTGTTCAACTTACAAGGCACGTTATATTTAGACTCAGTAAACCCTAAAAATGGCCCATTAAACGAAGCTGCATTTTTAGGCCATAACAGCAATATTTATGCTAAATATAGCTATCAATATTTAGATACAAAAACAGTTGATGTATCAGATTATTTTCCTGTTTCAGGTCCGCTTGCAGGCAAAGCAGAATATGACAGCTACCATATTTCATTAGGTGCTGAATACTTCTTTGAACAATTCTACTTTAATGGTGAATTAGGCTACAAAGAAGAAAAAGCTGAAGTAAAAGTTGCTGGCATTTCAGCAAGCGAGGACTATGATTCAACAACATACCGCGCATTAGTAGGTTATTTACCTGTCTCTAACCTTTTACTTGCTGTTGGTATTGATGGCTATCAAGGCGACAATGATGAAGACGAAGACAACCGTTTTGCTGTTAAAGCAAAATATGTTGCGCCTTTGAACAATGGTCAATACATCAACCTAGAGGCAGATGGCGCTTTTGGTGATTTAGACTCTGTTACGATTGGTGCAGACTACTACTTCGACCAAGCTTTTAGCATTGGTGCATCTTACAACATCGAAGATGATGGTGATGAAGACACGGATTACTTCGCTATCCGTTCAAAATACTTCCTTAACCCGAACCTAGCAATCGGTGGTCAAGTTGGTTTTGGTGATGACGTTCAAGCGTTCAACATCAATGCAACTTTACGTTTCTAATTTCGTTTGAATTAGGAATGTGCATTAAAAAAGCACCTCAAATTTGAGGTGCTTTTTTCTTTTCGATGTAATATTTACTTTAAAAAAAGTCCAGTTGTTGACCAAATAATCTACAAATTCATAATATCTACACAGTTTTAATAAAACAAAACATTAATAATAATTATATATTTTTCAATATCTTAAATAATTAAAATTACATAAAATTACCGAATACACAGTTCTGCAACTTTGCAGCGATTGACCATCTTTAAAAATTCTCTAGACTAAAACTTGTAACAAAAAATGTATTAAATTTAGCCAAACAATTTAGAGGGGTAGTTTCCATGAAAAAACTCGCAATTGCTTCAGCACTTCTTTCTGCACTTGCTATTACAGGTACAGCTCATGCTTATCAAGCAGAAGTAGGCGCTTCAGCTGGTTACATCGACCCAGATAATGGAAGCTCTGGCAGTGAATTTGGTGTAAACGGTACTTATTACTTCAACCCTGTTCAAACGCGTAACGCTCCTCTTGCAGAAGCTGCATTCTTAAACCGTGCAAGTAACGTAAATGCACACGCAACTTTCGCTGATCGTGGCAATGTTGACGACAATACTTATGGCGTTGGTATCGAATACTTCGTACCAAACTCAGATTTCTATGTATCTGGTGATGTAAGCCGTAATAATGTCGAAGTTGACACTGCAGTCGGCACAATAGACAACGATACAACTTATTATGCAGCTGAAGTGGGTTACCTTCCTGCACCTGGTTTCTTAGTTGCTGCCGGTCTAAAAGGTTGGGACAATGACGATGACGACGGTGTAGATCCAACTTTACGTGCTAAATACGTAACAACTTTAAGCAATGGTAAAGACATCAACCTTGAAGCGGGTGCAGCATTCGGTGATCTAGATGAATTCAATCTAGCAGCGGATTACTTCATCGACAAAACATTCAGTGTTGGTGCTGACTACTACAACAACGATGTCACTGATCGTAACGAAGTAGGGATCAATGCACGTAAATTCTTCAACCAACAAGTGAGCCTTGAAGGTCGTGTTGGTTTCGGTGAAGTTGGCAACAATGACTACAATTCATTTGGTGTAGCAGCGAAATACCGCTTCTAATCCATTGAAGTCAAAACCATAAAAAAAACCGCTCTTCTGAGCGGTTTTTTATTTGCCTGTAAAAATGGAATTTATTGAGCCAAGTGTAAAACTCTCAATTGAACACTGACATTTCCTCTAAATTCATTTTTATCGAGTTCGTAGACCAAGCGGATTTGATCTTGCATAGGATTAAATTCATATTTTTCTGCCGCATTAAATGCAATTGCGTCCACCATTAAGCCATTATCTAAAGCAAGTTTTAATTTCAGATGCACATCTTTCAACCAACGATAATCTAAAACTTTAAATAGGCCTTCATAGACCGGTTCAGGAAATTTTTGTCCCCATGGACTTAAATTTTGCAGAAGATCCACGGTTTCGACATTAATGGCCGAATCAGGCAATTCACCATCTGTCCAAATAGTGGCCTGAAATAAACTTTCATCTTGCGCAGCGATGAGTGCTTCAAAAGCGGTTTTAAATTCAGAAAAATGCTGCTTTTGAATGGTTAGTCCTGCTGCGGCTGCATGTCCACCAAAATGACTGACCAAATGCGGATGTAATTCAGCAATACGCTCAATACTGTCTCGAATATGAATACCTTCGATAGAACGCGCAGAGCCTTTAATATGTACGCCATCCTCATCTGCGGCAAAGACGATTGCAGGTCTATGGAATTGTTCTTTCAAACGCCCTGCAACAATCCCAATCACCCCTTGATGCCAATGCTGTTCAAACATGATCAAGGCTGCAGGTAAGTTATCCTGATCAAGCTGAATATGTTCTAACTCAGCCAGAGCTTCCTGTTTAATCTGCCCTTCGACTTGGCGTCTTTCAATATTGAGTTGATTCAACTGCTGCGCAATCGGATAAGCCGTACTTAAATCCGCCGCAATCAGACACTCAATCCCAATATCCATAGTCTCCATACGCCCAGCTGCATTGAGTCGTGGGCCAACTACAAAGCCCAAGTCCTGTGCTTTTAACTGTGCGGGATCACGACCAGCGATATCCAATAATGCACTGATCCCTGGACGACATAGTCCTTGCTGAATCCGCTTCAAACCAGCATCGATCAAGATCCGATTATTCAGATCTAGACTTGCAACATCGGCATAAGTGCCTAAAGCCACCAAGTCCAAATATTGGCTGAGGTTGGCTGTGGATTTAGCATTTTTTTTACGCATACTGGCCAAATTGGCCAACACATAAAATGCGACACCCACACCAGCCAAGGCTTTACTTGGAAATTCACATCCCAACTGATTCGGATTCACCACCGCTTCTGCTAGTGGTGTTTCCTTTGTGGTCAGGTGATGATCGGTAATGATCACCTGCATACCATGCGCCTGCGCCTGTGCTACACCGGCATGACTCGAAATTCCATTATCGACTGTAATCAACACATCTGGAGTAAAGCTCACGAAGGCCAAATCAGCAATGGCAGGTGTCAGACCATAACCATATTTGAAACGATCTGGAACCAGATATTCAACATCCGTACCCATATCACGTAGTGCCAAGACCATCAATGCAGTACTGGTCGCACCGTCGGCATCATAATCACCAACAATGACGATTTTCTTTTGAGTATCAATTGCTTGATCGATTATTTCAATCGCTTGCTCTAAACCCTTTAAGTTTGGCGCATGTAAGTGCTTAAGCTTCAATTCCAGCTCTTGTGCGGAAGAAACCCCGCGACGTGCCAATAAATCAGCAATAAACGGGGCAACGCCCTGAATATCTTCAGGGCGCGTCAAATAGGGTCTTTGTTGAATTAAAAGTTTAGACATTTATGGCATCAGTCGCTGTAAAACCCATTGACCATCCTGTAGTTTATAACTCAAGCGGTCATGTAAACGATTCGGACGGCCTTGCCAAAATTCATAATAATCCGGAACTAAACGATAGCCGCCCCAAAACTCAGGTTTCTCCAAAACGTCTTTGCTTTCCACTTGATCATGCAAATTTTGGAAACGCTGTTGTAATTCTTCACGACTAGCGATAACACCACTTTGTGGAGTACTAATGTGCGCTGCGATTTGGCTGTCACGCGGTCGTTTATGGTAATAATCCGTAGATTCTTCTGAAGATATCTTTTCCACACGACCACTGACCCGAATTTGACGTTCCTGCTCTTGCCAATAAAACAATAACTCTGCATAAGGATTATTGAGCAGATCGTTACCTTTTTGACTGTCATAGTTGGTATAGAAGTCATAACCTGCATGGGTCGCACCGCGCAACAAGACCGTCCGCACGTGCGGACGACCTTGGGCATTTGCCGTCGCCAAAGACATAGCATAGGGTTCATGCAATTGTGCTTCTAAGGCATGGTTAAACCATAATAAAAACTGCTCATGTGGATCACGGTTCACCTGATCTTCATGCAACTCACCTTTTTGATAAGTTAAACGCAGTTCACTTAAGTCCTTAATCACATCATTCATGCAATTTCCCCTCTTGATTTAAGCTGCATTGGCACGAACAGCATCGGCCAAATGATTTGCCAATGCGGTGACTTCTTCAAGGTCATTACCTTCAACCATGACACGAATGACCGGCTCTGTGCCTGATTTACGAATCAAGATGCGACCACGCCCTTTAAGCTGAGCTTCAGCTTTTTCAAACTCGCTCACCAGTGCAGGTACGGCGTAGGGATCAAACATCGCAGCCAAGCGAACATTCACCAAGACATTTGGTAATAACTCAAACCCTTCCACCAATTCATGCAAAGCTTTACCTTGCTCAACCATCACCGTTAACACCTGAAGTGAAGCAATGATCGCATCACCTGTGGTGCTCTTGTCCAAAGTCAGAATATGACCTGATGGCTCACCACCTGTTACCCAACCTTTTTCTTCCAAACCTTGCAATACATAACGATCACCGACTTTGGCACGCAGTAATGGCACTTGGGCTTTATCTAGCGCAATTTCAAGCGCCATATTGCTCATAACCGTACCCACGATACCCGCAGGTTTTTGACTCGCTTGAGTGGCTAAAATATAAAGAATATGGTCACCAGTAATTTGCTGACCGTTTTTATCGACCATAATCACGCGGTCAGCATCACCATCAAAAGCGATCCCTAAATCCGCCTGATGTTCAACAACTGCTTTTTGTAAAAACTCAGGATGCGTCGAACCACAGTCTTTATTGATGTTTAAACCATCCGGTTCGTTAAACAGCGCAATCACTTTTGCACCCAGTTCACGATACACCGAAGGACCAACGCTATAGGCTGCACCATTGGCACAGTCCACCACAATTTTTAAGCCTGTCAGGTCAAAATGGTACGGGAAGGTTGATTTACAAAACTCGATATAACGACCATTGGCATCTTTTACACGCACACTTTTACCTAAGTTTGCAGGGTCTTCGATCACCAAGTCATTTTCAAGTTCTTTGTTTATGGCTTCTTGAATTTCATCCGGCAATTTTTTACCTTCGCTCGAGAAGAACTTAATGCCATTATCAAAATACGGATTATGCGACGCCGAGATCACGATGCCTAAGCTGGCATGTAATGCACGGGTTAAATGGGCAATTGCGGGTGTAGGTAATGGACCCAACAAGTGAACATAAACACCTGCTGCGTTTAAACCGGCTTGTAATGCTGACTCTAAAATATAGCCCGATAATCGGGTATCTTTACCTAGTACAACGATGGGCTTTGCTTTTTTACTGTATTGTTTTAATACTTTACCTGCGGCAAATCCTAGTTTTAATGCAAATTCAGGGGTAATAGGCAATTCACCGAATTTGCCACGAATGCCATCTGTACCAAAATAACTCATGTTGTACTCACTTCTTAATGGTGATCTTAATCATCACTTTTTACTGTAAATACTTTACACCAAAAACAAAAAGGCCGTCATATTAATGACGGCCTTTTCGGCTAAAAGCTACTAAATATCAACCAACACGGTAGTTTGGTGCTTCTTTAGTAATAGTCACGTCATGTACGTGAGATTCAGACATACCTGCCGCAGTAATTTTGACAAACTGTGCATTTTTACGTAAGTCATCGATCACCGCAGAACCGGTATAACCCATAGATGAACGTAAACCACCCATCATTTGATGAACGATGTTACCCATTGGGCCTTTGTACGGTACGCGACCTTCAATACCTTCTGGTACAAGTTTTTCAGCACCGGCTTTTGAGTCTTGGAAATAACGGTCAGCAGAACCTGTTGCACCTGCCATCGCACCCAATGAACCCATACCACGATAAGCTTTGTAGTAACGACCTTGGAAGAATTCAACTTCGCCTGGTGCTTCTTCAGTACCCGCCATCAATGAACCTACCATGATGGTACTCGCACCTGCACCAATCGCTTTTGCCATATCACCAGAGAAACGGATACCACCGTCTGCGATCAATGGAATTTGATCTTTTAGTGCATTGGCAACGCTGTCAATCGCAGAGATTTGCGGCATACCAATACCAGCAACGATACGTGTAGTACAGATTGAACCTGGGCCAATACCCACTTTCACTGCATCTGCACCAGCATCTAATAATGCAAGAGCTGCATCACCAGTCGCGATGTTACCGCCAATCACTTGAACTTGTGGATAGTTGGCTTTTACCCAACGTACACGTTCAATTACACCTGCAGAGTGACCATGTGCTGTATCAACAACAATCGCATCAACACCTGCTTCCACCAATGCTTCTACACGGCTTGGTGTTTCTGCACCTGTACCTACTGCAGCGCCAACGCGTAAACGACCTAAGTCATCTTTGCAGCTGTTTGGATAGTTTTCAGCTTTACGGAAATCAGTAACCGTGATTAAACCTTTCAGTTCGTTGTTGTCATTTACAACAAGGACTTTTTCAATACGGTGTTTTTGAAGTAATGCTTGGATATTTTCTTTTGATTCGTTTTCACGAACAGTCACCAAACGATCATGGCCTGTCATGATGTTACTAACAGGTTGCTCAAGATTGGTTTCAAAACGAGTGTCACGACCAGTAACAATACCCACCACTTGACCGTCTTTCACCACTGGTACACCGCTGATGTTATTTGCTTGAGTTAAAGCAATCAGCTCACGTACAGTCGTTTCTGGTGTAACGGTAATTGGGTCTTTCACCATACCTGCTTCAAATTTTTTCACGCGGCGAACTTCTGCAGCTTGTGCAGCAATATCCATGTTTTTATGCAGGATACCGATACCACCGTTTTGCGCCATTGCAATTGCCATACGTGATTCAGTCACAGTATCCATCGCAGCAGAAACAAGTGGAATATTCAAATTGATGCCACGTGTGAAACGTGTCTTAAGAGAGACATCTTTTGGGAGAACAGTAGAATAGGCAGGGAGTAATAAGACATCATCAAAGGTTAGGGCTTCTTGAACGATGGTCAACATAACAGTCTCGCTGGTAATTTCCGTGAGCCATTATATACAAATTTCCGTTCAATTTTCATTTTAATTGCGGCAATTCTTTACGGAGTTTTCAATATTAACCATCGAATATGCTGTTTTCAGCAAGAATACACTGAGGGTTAGTCAGCAACTTGTTCAATACAGGCAGAATCCGAAGACTCTACCGCTTAATTTCAATAAATTTATTCTGGAACTAAAGCCTTAACTGACTTGATCGAAATCTTCATCATTTTCAGCGTCATGCAGTGGAATACTGATCAATGGAATCATTTGATGCGCGATGCGTGCTTTATTACATTGCTCATCAGCTATCTGCACACTTTTACATGTGGAACTCCGAGCCTCGTACACCCTACAACTCACTGCTTGCCCAATTTTCCCACCCAAAGCGATACAACGAGACTGCGCTTGATTGGTGCCCGCCATACATGAATACACGGCATTAACCGGTTCAGTATAATGTTCGGGCATATTCAGCCCTTCTGCCCAATAAAAAGAAACGCGATAGTGGGCACAACATGCTCCACAGGTTAAACATGCATCCTGAGTCGGTATTTGAGACAACATTTTTATCTATTCTCGTCATCTAAAAGCTTATTTTATGGACGAAAAATACTAAAAAATGTTATCTGCAAACTCAATTATTTTTTCTGAATTTTCAAGTCATTATACTGGGCAAGTAAAGACTGTTTCATCCATTAAATCGACACCACACTGCAAGGTTTCGATCCAATCTAAGAATTGGTTGATCTGTTCTTTACCAATAAATGGCGTGCCGTGCTGCGGTACGATCATTTCCACATCCATCGTCCGTACCATGTTGACCCACAGACGGATCACTTTGTTCGAACACATGTAGCGCTGATGGAAGCCTTTCATTTTAGGAATATGAGCGGCAAAATTTTCTAAAGGTTTAGAGGCATCATCCACCATAGATGCGCCCATATCCCCTGAGAATAAAATTTTGGCAATCGGGTCATAAAATTGGAAGTTACCAACCGAATGTAGGAAATGTGCAGGAACAGCCACCAAATGACTATTGCCTAATGGAATCACCTGACCATGATCTGGCAGTTCGATCAGACGATCCAACCAGTTGCCTTTCATCCGGTCACTCATAAATGCAGAGTTTAAATGCGGTAAGAAACGCGCCCACAGCTTAGATGCCACCACTTTGGCGTCGGTATAAACCAACCAACGCGGCATCGAGGTAATAATGTCTGGGTCCTGATGCGAGGCCATCACATAGTCAAGATTGGTCAAACGGGTATATTTATTCAGTTCCATAGTCAGTGGGACATAGGTCAAGTCACCACCCGGATCGAGCACCGCTGCGCGCTCATTATCCAAAATCAGGAACTGGTTCGCCTGTACGCCCTCGCCTTTTACCAAGCTGGTAAAGCTAATACATTTATGCTTTCCATCATCATAAAGTACCTGTGATGTTGTGCGTTCGAAAGCCATTCCCATTCCCCAAATTTTTTATCAAAAAAAATATATTCTATAGGTGAATAACATATATTTATTTAGGGAAACTTACAATAAATATTCAGTCAATATTATCTGAAATATCAGTGAATTGGGTCTCATTTATTGGCAAAGAATCCTGAGTTTTTCACTCAGGATTTCATGTATTTTTAATATAGTGAGATTGGTATTTAAAATAAATAGTGTTGTGCCAACGCAGCCAAACCAATCACCAAGAATACCAAGGCGCCAATTTTATGAATCAGTGAAATCGGTAGTTTTTCTGCTAGTTTGTTCCCAATAAATACCGCAGGCGCATTAACCAACATGATGCCTAGTGTCGTCCCCAAAGTCACCCAGCCAATACTGTCAAAGCGTGCAGCCAGTGCAACTGTGGCAATTTGGGTTTTATCTCCAATCTCAGCCAAGAAGAACAAAACGAAAGTGGCACCAAAAACCCCATATTTTTGCCATTTATTGATACTTTCAGATTCATCATCCAATTGATCGGGGATCAACATCCACACCGCCATGGCAATAAAGCCCAGAGAAACAATCCACAATAAAACGGTTGGGCTTAAAACGGTGGTAATCCATTGACCCAGCACAGCAGAAACCCCGTGGTTCACCACAGTCGCTAGGAAAATTGCAATTAAGATCGGAACGGGTTTACGAAAACGTGCAGCAAGCAGTAAGGCAAGTAATTGTGTTTTATCGCCCATTTCTGACAGGGCAACAACAGCAAGGGAAATGAAGAAAGCGGTTAACATGGTGCATTTCTCTGGCTAGCAATAACATATACCGATGACTTATCCCTCCTGCTAGCCAATGTGCAGAGTGATAAATCAAAGGTCTTGCCAACAAAAGAAAGCTACGAAGAGCTCATTTGGTTCTTTGCTATGATGACCATGCTCGTTTTAGAGCAAATATGTTGACCATCACCTTTTTACTTTGCGTAAAAAGCGGCTACTCCCCAATGAAGTAATGCTATTCTAGCGAGGAATGCATGTTTTCGCAATTTTAATTTTCGATGACTCAATATGATATGCAAAACAATAATCAAAAATTTCAAGAATTTATTCAACACTATATGCATGTGCAGGATGTATTAATCATTGCAGGTGGTCCATCTCAGCTCAATTTCGACTTAACCACCATTCAGCCCTCAAAAAAACTGCTGATCATTTGCTGTAATCAAAGTTTTCTTCAACTTCCTCAGGCTCAAATTGCTCATCATTCAGACTATGCATGGTGGTTACACTATCAACCCATGCTTAATGCATCCTTTCAAGGTGACATCATTAGCGGATGTGGTTTAGGTCACAACCGTCCATATCCTGAACATGAAGTGATTAACTTCAAAACCGTGCGCATCGATACGCAAGCGGAGTTATTTCATTCACCGTACTTTGTGTATGGTAATAATTGCGGCCTTCAAGCCTATTCACTCGCACATCTCTTTCAACCGCAGCGTATTTGGCTGATGGGCTATGACTTCCAGCACCAACAGGGCCAAACACATGCGTATCAGCATCAACATGTGCAAGAACTGGAGCATTATGAAAAGTTTTGGGGCTTATTTTTAAAAGACTTCCAACGCTTTGAACATTTACGACAAAAGCTTTGGTCGACGGCGCACCCACATCGTACACTTCCACTCACTTATAACCTCAATGCAAACTCAGCATTAAAGCTCTACCCTTCACCCATTGAACTTCCTGATTGGCTTTGTCAGTCCACCACCACGACGCCATAAAAAAACCCTGCCAAAGCAGGGTTCATTTTGAAACTTAAACAGGTCAGATTAGATCAATAAAGTTCGGATATCTTTGAGCAGCTTCGTCAGCTTATTGGCAAAACGTGCAGCATCCGCACCATTAATTACACGGTGATCGTATGACAATGACAGCGGCAGCATCAAACGTGGATCAAAGCCTTCACCATTCCACACCGGCTGCATAGTTGCAGGTGAAATACCTAAAATCGCCACCTGTGGCCAGTTGACCAGCGGTGTAAATGCCGTACCACCAATTGAACCCAGACTGGTAATGGTAAAGTTCGCACCTTGTAGATCTTTCGGCGACAGTTTTTTGTCACGTGCTTTTTGACTCAGTTCACCCAGCTCAATTGCAATCTGCTTAATCGATTTTTGATCTGGATTACGCAGTACAGGCACGGTCAAACCATCAGGCGTTGCCACGGCAATCCCCATGTGGATTTCATTGCGTAACAATACTGACTTGCCATCATCAGACAAATGACCTGCAAATTCACGCTCTTCTTTCAACAAGTAAGCCACTGCTTTGATGATGAAGGCCATAATGGTTAAGCCAATACCTTCTTTCTTAAAGTTGGCTTTTAAATCATTACGCCAAGCTTCAAGATCGGTAATATCCGCAGCATCGAACTGCGTCACTTGCGGGATAAAATTGTTTAAAGACAATTGCGGAATCGACACTTGTTGTAAACGTGTCAAAACTTTCTCTTCGACACCACCAAAAGCATCAAAGCTTGGCAATTTCGGTAAGCCTGAAACCTGTGCCACAGCTTGAGCTGCAGGTGCAACTTGCGGAGTGGTCAAACGGGTTTTTACATAAGCGAATAAATCTTCTTTCATTAAACGCTCATGCGGGCCAGATGCTTTGACTTCTGCCAAAACCACACCTAATTCACGTGCAAGCTTACGAACGGCCGGACCTGCATACACTTTGGCATTGGCAGCATTTTGCTCTTTGGTGAGCTTATCTGCGCCTTGTGGTTGCGGTGCTGCTGCTTCAACTTTGCTTTCAGCTTTAGGTGCAACTGTCGCAGGCTGTGCTACAGTTGGAGTAGGTTTCGCTGCTGGCGCGGGTGCTGCAACAGCTTGACCTTCAGCTTCAATCGTCACTAAAGCGACGCCTTCAGAGACACTTTGCCCTAACTGGACATGAATCGCGGTGATTTTACCAGCGGTAGAGCTTGGCACTTCTACCGTTGCTTTGTCTGATTCCACCACGATGATGCTTTGGTCTTTTTCAACCACATCACCCACAGCGACTAAAATTTCAGCCACTGCTGCTTTATCAACACCTAAGTCAGGCACTGCAATATCAACAGGTCCAGACGCCGCAGCCGTAGACGGCGCTGGTGTTGCTTCTGCAACAACAGGTGCAGCAACAGGCTGTGCAGTTTCTTGCACAGCAGCCGATGCAACCGCAGCAGATGAAGCCGCCGTTTTCACCGTTAAAATCACTACACCTTCTTTCACTACATCGCCAGCACTGATTGTGATCGATTCAACACGGCCTGATACAGTACTTGGGACTTCGACTGTCGCTTTGTCTGATTCCACCACGATAATACTTTGATCGACATCAATCTCATCACCAACAGAGACCAAAATCTCACTCACCGTAGCTTTCTCTACGCCAATATCAGGGACTTGCACATCGATACTTTGCGACTGAGTAGCATTGGCTGCAACAGGTGCTGCTGCAGCTTGTTCTGCTTCCACAACCGGAGTTGGTTCTGCTGCTTGGTCTTCCGTTGCATTTTGTACTGGCTCAGCTGTAGCAGCACTTTGACCTTCTTCTTCTAACTCGATCAGCACAGCACCTTCAGCAACACTGTCACCTAGATTGACTGCAATGCTTTTCACCACGCCTGCCGAAGTGCTTGGCACTTCAACAGAGGCTTTATCAGACTCTAACAACACAATGCTGTCGTCGACGCTAATGCTGTCGCCGACTTTCACTAAAATCTCAGCGACCGTTGCTTTATCTACACCAATATCAGGAGTCGTAATTTGCATGATTAGTTCTCCTCTTTGTAGTCAGCCACAGCATGCAGTTCCGGCGTTTCCTGCGGAGCCCATGCCACTGGACGGTCAGTATCTAGTTCAAAGCTTGAGATGGCATCTTTAACCAAACGTGCATCAACTTCGCCTTCATCCGCGAGTTTTTTCAATGTTGCTACCACAATATGTGCGGCATCGACACCAAAGTAGCTACGTAAGTTGCCACGTGTATCTGAACGACCATAACCATCTGTACCTAATGCAACGAATGGACGATTGTCTGGAAGATAGGCACGGATTTGTTCGCTATATGCACGCATGTGGTCAGTTGCCGATACCACAATACCGTCTTTTTCACGAAGCAATTGAGAGACCCAAGCTTCTTTCGTATCTTCAGCCAACG
Source organism: Acinetobacter sp. YH12152 (assembly GCF_013418285.1). NCBI lineage: Bacteria > Pseudomonadati > Pseudomonadota > Gammaproteobacteria > Moraxellales > Moraxellaceae > Acinetobacter > Acinetobacter sp. YH12152. The sequence continues at coordinate 14,973 of NZ_VPCH01000002.1, read as the reverse complement.
GATGTAAGCGGTTGTATTCTTCACACGCCATACCATCACGAGCTAATTCGTTAAAGCTAGTGACGCTCCACACGTTTGAATGAATTTGATATTCATCACGAAGGATTTTCGCTGCTTTGATTACTTCGCGCAGAATCACACCTGAACCCATCAACTGAACCGTTGCTTTCTCATCTTCTTCGAAGAGATACATACCACGTTTAATGCCTTCTTCAGCACCTTCAGGAATAGCTGGATGTTCGTAGTTTTCATTCATTACTGTTAAGTAGTAGAACACACGCTCTTGGTTCACGTACATGCGTTTTAAACCATCATGTACGATTACTGCCAACTCATAACCAAAACATGGGTCATAAGAAATACAGTTTGGAATCGTATTTGCCAAGATATGTGAATGACCATCTTGGTGCTGTAAACCTTCACCATTCAGTGTTGTACGACCCGCAGTTGCACCGAGCAAGAAACCTTGCGCCTGCGCATCACCTGCAGCCCATGCAATATCACCAATACGTTGGAAACCAAACATCGAGTAGTACATATACATCGGAATCATTGGCAAGTTATTGGTTGAATAACTGGTTCCTAACGCAGCCCAAGCACTCATCGCACCCGCTTCGTTAATCCCTTCTTGTAACATGTGACCATCTTTAGCTTCACGGTAATGCATCAACTGTTCTTGGTCTTCAGGGGTATATTTTTGACCATGCGCAGCATAGATCCCCAACTGACGGAACATACCTTCCAAACCGAAAGTACGCGCTTCATCTGGCACAATTGGTACGACACGATCTTTAATGGCTTTTTCTTTCAATAACGAAGAAATCAAACGCACCATCAACATAGTTGTCGATTGCTCTTTACCGCCACTGCCTTTGAGTACCGCATCAAACACAGACAATTCAGGAATCGCCAGCTGCTCGCTTTCTTTACGACGTGCAGGTAAATAACCACCCAATGCCTCACGACGTGCTTTCATGTATTTAATTTCAGGTGAATTTTCACTTGGACGGTAGAATGGCACTTCTTCAAGCTGTTCATCGGTAAATGGCAAGTTGAAACGGTTACGCACGTATTTCAACGACTCAAGCTGCATTTTCTTGATTTGATGCGTCTTATTGACTGCTTCAATCTCTTCCGACAAACCATAACCTTTGACTGTTTTTGCCAAGATAACTGTTGGCTGACCCGTTTCCTTCATCGCTTCGGCATAAGCCGCATACACTTTGAATGGGTCATGACCACCACGGTTCAGGTTATCAATATCTTCATCGCTTAAGTTGCGCACCAACTCTTCAGCTTCAGGATACTTACCAAAGAAATGTGCACGCGTATACGCACCGCCTTTCACTTGATAGCGTTGGAAGTCACCATCGACCGCTTCTTCCATCACCGCTTTTAAGGCACCTGAATCATCTTTTGCCAGTAGCGGATCCCAATGACGACCCCATACCACTTTAATTACGCGCCAGCCTGCACCACGGAACAATGATTCAAGTTCTTGAATAATTTTACCGTTACCACGAACTGGGCCATCTAGACGCTGTAAGTTACAGTTCACGACCCAAATTAGGTTGTCGAGCTTTTCACGACCTGCAAGTGAAATGGCACCTGTACTTTCAGGTTCATCCATTTCACCATCACCGAGGTAAGCCCAAACTTTACGGTTTTCTTCTTTGATCAGGCCACGGTTCATCAAGTACTTTTGAATGTGTGCTTGATAGATCGACATGATTGGACCTAGACCCATCGATACGGTTGGGAACTGCCAATAATCTGGCATCAAGTACGGATGTGGGTATGAAGGTAAACCTTTACCGCCAACTTCACGACGGAAATTATTTAAATGTTCTTCAGTCAAACGACCTTCTAAGAACGAACGTGCATAGATACCTGGCGCACAGTGACCTTGATAATAGATCATGTCACCGCCAAAGCTGTCGCTATTGGCACGGAAGAAGTGGTTAAAACCCACGTCATATAAAGTGGCAGATGATGCAAAACTTGCCAAGTGACCACCTAAATCGTCACCTGTTTTATTGGCACGCAGTACCATCGCTAAGGCATTCCAGCGGATCAGCGCACGAATACGGCGCTCCATATCCGAATCACCCGGCATAGGCGGTTGTTCTTCAACTGAAATGGTATTTAAGTAAGGAGTATTTAGTCGCTGAATGGGAACGTGCTTAGCAATCGCTTGTTGATAGAGTTTTTCAAGCAAAAATGCAGCGCGGTCAGTTCCCATGTGCTGTAAAACTGAATCAAATGCGTCCTGCCATTCTTGGGTTTCTTGCGCATCTGTATCGCCATAAAACGCCATACTTCACCTATCCTATGTGCTAAATATATGGCTCTATTAGTACCATATTTTGGCTAGGCTGAGTTATCGCCACAGATGAATACGAAATAGCTCTATTATTTATTTACTAAATACTTATTGATTAACAATTACACAAATTTACATTTTTGGGTCAATTTTCGCCATATTTCATACAGACAATATTTTTTAGAATGATAATTTTATAGTTATTAGCGATAAATAAAAAAGCCATTGTCTGTAGAGGTTCAGACAATGGCTTCGTATACAGATGTTGTATGCGCTTATGGCAACATCGCTAAATACGTCGATGGGTTTTTGCGTTGACCATCTTTCACTACTTCGTAATGCAAATGTGGGCCAGTACAACGACCAGTACAACCAACGTTAGCAATATGCTCACCCGCAGCAACACGGTCGCCTACACGTGCAATTAAGCGTGATGCATGTGCATAACGTGTCAGGTAACCATTACCATGGTTGATTTCAACATATTGGCCATAACCTGTGCCCCAGCCTGATTTAGTTACTATGCCAGGGCCTGTTGCATAAATAGGTGTGCCACTTGCCGCAGAAAGATCTAAACCTGAATGATTTTCTGCACGGCCACCCATGGTACGACCACCATAGTTTGAGCTCACGCGCTTCATGTCTGGAAGTGGGTGGGCAATTAACCATGAATATGGATTATTTGAACTTGCTGAATAGTTTTGAGAGGAATTGCTTGAACCGTATTTTTTTGCGATTGTCGCATTGTTGAGTTCAATTGATTTTTCACGAATTTGAACATTCAACTTCGTTTCCGCTGGAACATCAATATCATTGCTTTCAGAGTAAGCACCTTGAGACAAAGTGCGAGTTAACTGTTCAATACGATCTGATGATGAGTCTGCTTGATTTAATTCAACTAAATCTGCAAAAGCGACTGAAGCGGCCGAAGCTGCCAATGAAAACGCCAATAAAATACGTCGTAAATGCATAAAAAACCTCTATAAACTGTTCTCTTTTGTTCCTTGTGTGATTTCGTCCTTGATATCAGCCAAAAGGAGCGCATAAGATTAAGACATAAACATGTAGGAAATATGTATGTCAGAACCTGTCAACGTCTTTCAACCAACAAGAAAACACATAAAAACAGGAAACTTGTCGTTTCTCTCAACGCAAGTTGCTGTATGGCAGAAACTTACGAAAATTGTTCAACCGCTATTGCCCCAACCGGATCAATGGCAAGTTGTTTGTTATATAAATGGTGTACTTATATTAACTGGAGAAAATCAGGCACTGATTAGTCAGTTGGCCTATTTGCAAAAGCAATATATTGCACAATTATCACAAATATACGAATTCAAGGATTTGCACAAGATTCAAGTCCGTCTGAGAACTCCGTCTCCAACGCCCCATTCCCCTGAAAAAATTTCAAGAACCCTCAGTACAGAAACTCAGGATTTACTCCGTAATGCTGCTGACTTTGTGAGCGACCCTAAGCTTAGCCAAGCAATGCTGCGTTTGGCAAGCAATAAAAAGTAACCACCCAGTTGTAACAGACAAATTTGAATGCTCAGAATGTGACAGACTTAACACTTACAAATGATACAATATAACATCACTATTATAAGACAATGACTTATGTCACATTCACATAACTAATTGGGCAATCATTAATGTCATCAAATGTTACAATTTCATAGCTATCTGGATCACTTTTGACATTGCGTAATAACTGATTATTTAATGCATGACCTGACTTATAGGCATCATATTTCGCAATAATTTGATGACCAAGCAAATATAAATCACCCACAGCATCTAATATTTTGTGACGAACAAACTCATCCGAAAAGCGTAAGCCCTCTTCATTGACCACACCATTGTCATCTACACCAATGGCATTTTCGAGACTCGCCCCCAAAGCCAAATTATTGGCTTTGAGATAATCCAAATCTTTCATAAAGCCAAAAGTCCGCGCTTCACTGACTTCATAGACAAATGTTTCGGTTGAAAAGTCGATGGTTGCCGATTGAAATTCTTTCTTAAATGCAGGATGGTCAAAATCAATCGTAAAATTTAATTGGAAACCGTCATGCGGTTGGAAGGCAGCACGTTTATCATCGATCAGTGCTTCGACAGGTTTGCGTATTTTTATGAATTTTTTAGGTGCATTTTGTTCTTGTAGTTCACCTTGCATAAGCAAATAAATGAACGGGCCGGCACTCCCATCCATAATGGGCACTTCAGACGCCGACACTTCCACGATCAGGTTATCAATCCCTAAACCAGCAATCGCACTCATAATGTGCTCAATTGTGCCCACCTTGGCATTTTCTTGCACCAAGTTAGAACACATGAATGCTTCTTGAATCAGCATAGCATCAGCTGGAATATCAATCGGTGGATTTAAGTCGATACGACGAAACACAATCCCCCCATCGGCATGATGTGGCACAAAGTTAATCATCACTTTTTGCCCACTATGCAGTCCGATGCCACTCGCTTTCACGATGCGTTTCAGGGTACGTTGTTTCAACATGTGTCTTCTATCATCAGTTCACAAAACCGCTATACGTTAGCATATTTAGCCATTGATAAAAAACAAAAAGGTAGCTGATCAGCTACCTTTTGTAATCAATAGACACTTAAGTCATTGAATTTATGTTATTTACGTTGCTGATTTTTCAAGTAGTCTTGAATACTCATTGGCGTAGGGCGTGAATTGGATGCTGACGCCGCTGCTGCAGCTGGAGCTGCTGCTTCATTGTGCTGACGTTGAATTGCTGGCACATCATCTTCATCTACAGGTACTTGTGCAGAAGCGACTGTACGCGTTGCTTGTGCGACAGGGCGTTTCACTGGCTCAGCAGAATCGGCAGAATTACGAGTTAAACCCGTTGCGATCACCGTTACGCTAATTTCATCACGTGCATCTGGATCAAATACCGTACCGTAGAACACTTGACCTTCATCAAGATCGACAATTTGGTTCACCACATCAGTGATTTCTTCAATTTCACCGAAGGTTACGTCATCGCCACCTGTAACGTTAATCAAAATGCCTTTTGCATTCATGATGGTCACGTTATCTAACAACGGGCTACGGATCGCTTGCTCAGCAGCTTGACGCGCACGGTTTTCACCACGACCAGAACCTGCACCCATCATTGCGTAACCACGTGTACTCATGGCAGTTTTCAAATCGGCGAAGTCAAGGTTGATATGACCCGGACGCACGACAAGATCAAAGATACTACGTACCGCATTTAACAATACATCGTCTGCCTTTTTATAAGCATCTTTCATTGAAATATCGCGGAATACTTTAAGTAGACGTTGGTTCGGAATAATAATCAGAGAATCAACATGTTGCTCAAGGGCTTCAATACCTTTCTCAGCAGATTGCTGACGACGTTTACCTTCAAAGTTAAACGGAGTCGTCACCACACCTACAGTTAAGATACCCATTTCTTTGGCAATTTCAGCAACAACTGGCGCAGCACCTGTACCTGTACCACCACCCATACCTGCAGTCACGAACACCATGTCCGTTCCTTCAAGGTGTTGGCGAATCAACTCACGGCTTTCTTCAGCAGCAGTTTGACCCACTTGTGGATTTGCACCTGCACCCAAACCACGGGTACTTTGCTCACCCAGTTGGATTTTAAATTGTGCATTCATGCGGTCGAGTGCTTGTTTGTCTGTATTGGCACAAACAAATTTTACACCTTCGATATCTGATTCCAACATATGTTGCACAGCGTTGCCGCCAGCACCACCTACACCGAATACTGTGAAACGGGCTTGACCGTTGCTGTCGCTTTGATCATCTTCTAAAAATTCAAATGAGGCCATGCCTAAAAAATTCCTAATCCATAATTGGCAGACACTTCAGCCCGTATACTGCCTTGATCTTAATAAAAATTGTTTTTTAGAATGCTGTCCAAGTTCCAGCTTGTCAAGTACAAGCAATAATCCGTACAACTTCCCAACAATATTCCCAAATATTTCAACTTAAAAGATCGACTTCAAGGTGTCATTGAAGCCCGACCATGCACGTTTTACCCGATTCAATACTGAAAGTTTTTCCGTATCTTCTGGCTCAACGATCGTATCTTGTGTTTCACTTTGACTGAAAATTAACAGACCTGCGGCAGTCGCGTATTGTGAACGACGTAAAGCGGCTTGCTGTTGATCATCAGCATACACTTGCATAGGTGGATTACCTAAATGTGCAGAAACACCTAACATCCGACGCGCAAATGTCACCATCCCTTCAATTTGGCAGGCATCACCTGTGAGTACAACACCATGGTATAAACCATGAATCGCACCATGATCGACCAATTCATTACGCACTTGATTAAAGATTTCTTCATAGCGCGCAATAATGATTTCGGTCAGTTCAATACGGCTAATGGTTTGTGGACCATCAATACCTTGGAACTGAATCATACTTTCAGGTTTAACCACTTTCAGGTCGACACAACCATACAACAGCTTAATACGTTCAGCTTCTTCTGTTGTGGTTTGCAATACAGCAGCAATATCACGCGTTACATGCTCACCGCCACGTTGCAAAGTGTGTGTCATCGCCAAGCGACCATCTAAATACACCGCAATATTGGTCGTACCAGCACCAATATCAACCAAGCACACACCATATTCTTTTTCATCTTTAAGCAAACTAGCTTCAGCAGTTGCTAATGATGAAATAACCATGCGTTCAACACCAATATTGGCACCTTTTAATGCACGATCCAAATTCTGCATGGTGCTGATGGGCAACATCATCAAATGATAATGCCCTGTCATACTCCGTGCTGACATGCGAATCGGGTTTAATACCCACTCAGGTTCATCATCTAGTTCAAAACCTAAAGGTACAGCACTCACCAAATAGTGGTCAGACGTTAAGTGACTGGCTTTGGCCAGTTCTAATGCACGCACCACTTCATTGGTGGTAATCGCATGGTCATTATTTTCAATTGGAGTGCGACCAGAGGCATAAAAACTTTTTAGTTCAGCACTTGGAATGGAAATCCACGCAGAATGTACACGACATTCCGCCATATCTTCCGCTTCCTGCACTGCATTTTTAATTGCGGTAACAACTTTATCGAGACTGACAATTTTCCCTTTATTCATGCCGCGGTTACGAGCGGTCGCCATCCCTACCACTTGGATATTGTCTGGCGCGTGTACCTTACCAATCAAAACTGAAACTTTGTGTGTCCCAATGTCAATCGCAACAACCGAGGGAACAGCTTCATTCATTATTTACTACTACCATTCACATGTTTGTTTAATTTATGGCTTAAAGCCTCTACTTATAAAGCCGATCATTATGGCTTTACAGGCGCTGCATTCGCAATGCCTATGTCATCACTGGTTACAACAAACTGACCATTTACCGACTTTGCTGGCACAGAGTTTTTCCATTGAATCGCTAAACCATTTCGGTAGCGCAAATCGATGGCAGAAATTCGTGGCCAAACAGGTTTTAAGTCACTGTGTGCGAGATAACTTAAACGCTGCAACTTACTCATGGTCTGATCCTGATCGACAATCACACGTAAGCCTGAATCAAACTGCATAAACCAAGTCATTCGTTCTGTTAAATATAATTCTTTTAAACGAATGCCAACAGGTATAAATAATTGATTAATTTCATTATAGCGACGCATCATCATTTTGGACTGACTCGTCGGCCCATGCAATAACGGTAAATTCTGATGATTGGTCGGAGTTAATTCGGCAAATACATCACCACTGTCGCTTAACAGTCGCCCAGTTCCCCATCGTGCAATCGCTTGACGCGGCATCACCCGTACACGAATTGCATTTGGCCAAGCACGCGATACCACCACGCGATCGACCCAAGAGATTTCTAAAGTACGGTCACGAATGACACGTAAATCAGAGGTAAAATAGTTTTCAGTCATCATCGGTGAAACGTATGACATCACTTGTTGTTTTTCTTGGGCGCTCCGCACACCCACCACATCAAGTTCAGCCACACGTGCATCCGTCATGACTTTATATAGCCCCCAAATTCCGGCAATCAAAACCACACATGCAATAAACAACAACAGCCATCCACCCAGATTGGTAAGCTTTTCCTTACGTGTCGGTGGTTTGTCATGTATCGATGTCGTTGCTGCACGTTTACGGCGCATAGACGCAGGAAGTTGAGCCATAATTTAGTGTGCCGCACCTGTCAGGGTTTGTTCCAAAATCGCGACACAAAGATCATCAAAACTATAGCCTACAGCATTGGCAGCTTTTGGCACTAGAGAATGACTAGTCATACCCGGAACAGTATTTACCTCAAGTAACCAGAAGTTTCCTTCTGCATCTTGCATCGCGTCAATACGGCCCCAACCACTCGCACCTACCGCTTGGAAAGCGCGTAAAGATAAAGCTTGTAGACGCTTTTCTTCATCTTCAGTTAAGCCACATGGAATACCATATTGCACATCGTTACGGTTATATTTCGCTTCGTAATCGTAAAAAGCCACATCTGCAGGCGGTTCTAAACGAATCACCGGTAAAGCCTGACCATTTAAAATCACAATGGTAAATTCACGTCCGGTAATCCATTTTTCAGCCATCACGACTGCATCATGCTGGGTCGCTTTGGCAATTGCGGTTGCAAAGTCTTCAATTTTTTCAACTTTGCTCATACCAATGCTTGAGCCTTCATGCACCGGCTTGATAATAAATGGCAAACCAATTGAATCTACAATTTCTTGTAAATCTGAGTCTTTGCTGACAATACGATAAGGTGCTGTCGGTAGTTCTGAACCTTGCCAAACTTGTTTAGTTTTGACTTTATCCATACCAATCGCCGAGCCTTGAACGCCCGTTCCAGTGTACGGAATGTTTAACCATTCCAAAGTACCCTGAATTTGACCATCTTCACCACCACGACCATGAAGTACGATAAATGCACGGTCATAAGCCACCAACTCAGTCACACTGCGTTGCTGCGGATCGAATGCTTCGGCATTTACACCCGAACGCACCAATGCTTCAAGTACAGCTTTACCACTATCGAGAGAAACCTCACGTTCGGCAGATTTCCCACCTAATAACACGGCAACTTTGCCGAATTTTGAAGCATTTGACACGTTTATATCCTTAAACTTTTATCTACGGTCTAAACAAACTTTGGATCACCCAGCGGTGATCATTTTACATAGAGATTGTTTTGAGCAAGTTCGATTGAGATTGCTCCAACATTACCTGCGCCCTGTGTTAATAACAAGTCATTTGCTTGTAACACTTTTTTCATTACTGCTTGTAAGTTGCCTTCTACTGGATCGATGAGAATCGGCTCAACTTCACCACGTAGACGAATGCTTCGAGCCAACGCACGACTATCCGCACCTACAATTGGTTTTTCACCTGCAGGATAAACTTCTAATAACAACAGTTGATCGACTTGAGACAAGACATCGACGAAGTCATCAAAACAGTCACGCGTACGACTAAAACGATGTGGCTGGAACATCATCACCAAACGACGATCTGGATGACTTGCACGTGCTGCTTTAATGGTCGCTTCCACTTCTTTTGGATGGTGACCATAGTCATCGACCAATTTCACCAAGCCATCTTCAACTTCAAATTCGCCTTGTACTTGGAAACGACGACCTACGCCACTGAAGCTTTCTAAGGCACGCGCAATCGCAGCATCAGAAACACCTTCATCCGTTGCAATACCAATCGCTGCCAAGGCATTTAAGATATTATGAAGACCCGGCAAGTTAATGGTTAAACGTAACGGCTCACGGTCTTTACGCAAAACTGTAAAGTGTGATTGCATGCCTTCTTGAGCCACATCAACGGCACGAATGTCATTGTCTTCATTGAAACCATAAGTCACGACAGGACGACCAATACGCGGCATAATTTCACGGATGTTGGCATCATCACCACACATCACAGCTAAACCGTAAAATGGAAGGCGCTGTAAGAATTGTACGAAGGTATCTTTCAATACATCGAAACTACCGCCATAGGTATCCATATGGTCAGCATCGATATTGGTGACAATCGTTGCCATCGGCTGTAAATGCAGGAATGACGCATCTGATTCGTCTGCTTCAGCCACGATATAACGGCTTGCACCCAATGCAGCATTCACACCAGTACGATTTAATAAACCACCAATGACATAAGTTGGGTCCAGATTTTCTTCTGCCAACATGCAGGTCACCAGACTGGTTGTCGTGGTTTTACCATGCGTCCCCGCAACGGCAATACCATGACGGTAACGCATTAATTCACCCAACATTTCTGCACGACGCACGACAGGTGTACGGGTTTCAATCGCCGCTTTCACTTCTGGGTTTTCAGAATCAATAGCTGTTGATACCACGATTACATTGGCGCCTTGAATATTTTCAGCAGCATGACCGATGAAAACTTGAATGCCGTTTTCTTCAAGCTGAGCCGTGGTTTTCGACGCTTTAATATCTGAACCTGAAACTTTATAGCCTTGGTTTTTCAATACTTCGGCAATACCGCACATGCCCGCACCACCAATCCCAATAAAATGGATGTGTTTAATACGGCGCATTTCTGGCACTTTAATGAGCTTTTTCGCTTGATCGGCAGGCGTTGATGGAGACATAGATTACTCGAATTTTACAAATCTTGAATTAAACCAACCACGTGCTGTGTCGCATCGGGTTGTGCCTGTTGTCGAGCCTTAACCGCCATTTCCATAAGTCGTTGGCGATTCATCAGCGGCTTCAACAACGCTGTTAAACTTTCTGCGGTCATGTCCGCTTGTGGGCAAATTTTTGCGGCATTGATATTGGCCAAGAACCCTGCATTTGCAGTTTGATGGTCATCCACTGCACTTGGCAGAGGAACAAACACGGCTGCTACACCCGCTGTCGCAATTTCAGTGACGGTTAGTGCACCAGCACGGCAGATAATCAAATCCGCTGCAGAATAGGCTGCTGCCATATCTTCAATAAACGGCTGAACTTCAACTTGTATATGTTCAGGTGCGTTTGCATAACGAGCCAATGTGCTTTCAGCATTATTTTGACCACACTGATGATATACACTGAGGGGCTGTTCTAATTGCTGCAAAGCAGCCGGCACACATTCATTTAAGGCACGTGCGCCCAGTGAGCCACCTACAATTAAAACCCGTAATGGCAACCCAGCTTTTTCACGCTCTTGGTAACGCCATGACGGATTTAAAATTTCTGTAATTTCCTTCCGTACAGGATTGCCTGTGGTCACGATTTTATCTTGAGCTGGAAAAGTATTTGGAAATGCCTGACACACCGTTTTCGCCACACGCGATAATTGCGTATTGGTAAACCCAGCCACAGCATTTTGTTCATGGATAATGACTGGTATGCCCAATGCACGAGCTGCCAAGCCACCTGGCCCAGCCACGTAACCCCCAAAGCCTGCAACTGCATCAACTTTGAGTTGTTTCATATAACGCATGGCACTCAAAGTAGCTTTGAGAATTTTAAACGGTGCCATCAGCTTACGCACGACTCCATTGCCGCGTACGCCTTGGATATCAATTTGATAAATTGGAATATTATGATTTTTAAGCAGGCGATTTTCCATGCCTGTTGGCGTTGCGAGCCAAGAAACTTCACAGCCTTGTTGTTGCAACTCTTTGGCAACAGCGAGCGCTGGAAAGACGTGACCACCGGTTCCGGCAGCCATCATCATGACATGTTTCGGCTTTACTTGCGTTACTTCGGTCACTGTCTAATTCTTCAATTCTAAAAAGAGGCTAATGATATTCGATTTTAAGCAAACAATTGTAATCACAAACGCATGACCGTGAAAGGTAATTTACTTTTTTTCAACAGGCGTATGATTGTTTTTTTCTACTATTTTAAAAGTTTAAACTAGTTTTATTATTAATCTATGAGAATTGAAAAAAAATCAGACAATTTTTCACTTTAATTGCATTCACTTACAGTTTTTTTGCTTTTTAAGCTCCCCTCCCCTTAGCGCAGGCCAAAAAAAGAGCCCGTGAAGGACTCTTTTAAATCTAGTGCAAAATTAAGCTTTTAAACCTGCCTCAAGGACATCAAATAAATCATCGGCAATCGAGGTGCCAAATTGCGCATCAATTTCACGTACGCAGGTTGGACTGGTGACATTAATTTCAGTCACGTAATTACCAATCACATCCAGACCAACAAACACTAACCCTTTTTCACGAAGGAATGGCCCAACTTTGGCTGCAATGGCTTTATCATTTTCGGTCAATGGACGCGCCTCGCCCAAACCACCTGCCGCCAAGTTGCCACGCACTTCGCCATTTTGCGGAATACGCGCCAAACAATACGGTACGGGTTCGCCATTGATCATCAAGATGCGCTTGTCACCATCCACAATTTCTGGGATGTAACGCTGCGCCATAATCGGCTGTGTGCCGTTATTGGTCAGGATTTCAATGGTTGAACCAATATTAACGCCATCTTGGTATAAACGGAAAATGCCCATACCGCCCATGCCGTCTAATGGCTTCACAATCACATCGCCGTGTTCTTGCAAAAATTCACGAATCAGGCTTTGCTGCGAGGTCACTAAGGTCGGTACTTGAAGTTCAGGGAATTGCGTCGCAAACAATTTTTCATTGCAGTCACGTAGGCTTTGTGGCTTGTTAATAATCCATGCGCCTTCGCGTTCAGCCTGTTCCAAAATATAGGTGGTGTAGACAAAGTTCATATCAAACGGCGGATCTTTACGCATCAAAACCACGTCATAAGCTGCAATTGATTCTTTTTGTTTTTCGCCGAGTTCGTAATAGTGGTTGTAGTCTTCAAAAACTTTTAGCGGTGAAATCAAACCAAAGGCTTTGCCTTGATCGATATATAAATCTTGCTGTAATGCATAGCCTAGCTCATGTCCACGGCGTGCTGCTGCCCATAGCATCGCCATTGAGGTATCTTTTTTTAGGTTTACATTTTCGATGGGATCCATCACAACAAGTACACGCATTATTCAGTGCTCTGTTCATTATTAATTTATGAATGAGTATAGCCGAGATTTTTCTTTTGTTTATTCTGATTTTGCATGTGTATGTATGGATTCGTGTGATGCAGGCGATAATTCAAAACATTTCTATCATCGGCTTTATCTTAATAATGGAAATAAGCCATGAAAGCATTATGGCGTTAGGCCTGTGTAAATCGACGCCAAGCAATTGAGACAGATATTCATCACATCTACATCTCGCCCATCATTATTTTTGGTGAAAAAACACGTGCTTTTTATTTTTTTTAGCTATTGTGTTAATTATTGTAAATAAAGAAATAGAATTAATTAATGATCAACATTGAGCAGATGGCTATCATTCTTGATGCTTTGCCAGACCCTGCTTTTGTCATATCGCGTAGTAGAAAATACGTTGCGGTTTTTGGTGGGCGCGATAATCGCTATTACCACGATGGTTCCGGTCTTGTTGGTACCTATATTTCAGATGTGATCAAGCCAGATAAAGCCAACTTGTTTATGCAACTGATCGACCAAGCTCTAGCGTCAGGAAATCTACTCATCGAAGAGTACGAATTGAGCAATAGGGATGTAAAAGGTCTGCCCGATTATGGTCCTGAAGAGCCCATTTGGTTTGAAGTGCGCATCCAAGCGCTCAGTTTTGCGGTAGATGAAGAAGACGTTGTGCTTTGGGTCGCAAGTAATATTTCAGCGCGTCACAACTTGGAAATTAAGCTGAAGGAACTCAGCCATACGGATCAGTTAACCGGTCTTTTCAATCGAAGAAAATTAGAGCATGACTTAGCATTACATTATGAGTCATACCTACGACATTCCATACAGACCTCGATTTTGATGTTCGATCTTGATAACCTCAAAAAAATCAACGACAGCAAAGGTCATCATGTCGGTGATGAGGCAATCCGAGCAGTCGCAGATATTCTTCGTTTAACGCTGCGCAAGACTGATTGCGCCTGCCGCTTAGGTGGAGATGAGTTTGTGGTCGCATTACCCAACACGGGCTGTGAGCAGGCCATTCAATTTGCCAAACGGATTCATGAACATTCCAGAAAAGAATTAAGTCGGTTTTCAATAGATAACGCCCATGTCACCGTGAGCATAGGAGTAACAACCATCATGCCTGAAGATTGTACCTACGAAGATACAATTAAGCGTGCTGATCTAGCGCTGTATAAAGCCAAACATGGCGGGAAAAATAGAATTGTCGCGGCGTAAGCGTGCGGCAGAAATAAACCAAATTTCACAGTCTATTTAGCAATTTGATATTCAAGCCGTTGTAATTGTTCAAGATGAACTCTATTCCCTTTTCAGCATAAGTTCAATTTAGATAGGTGTCCGATATGCAGCAAGCCATTGTTGATTTTGCCTTGGATGATGAAAATCAGTGGTATGCCATTTTAGCTTGTGGCCATACACAGCATGTCCGGCATGATCCGCCTTGGCAAAACCGTCCTTGGGTTATCACTGAGCAAGGACGGAACGAAAAGTTAGGGGTAATGTTGGAATGTAAGAAGTGTGATGAAGAGATTGTTATTCCTAAGTAGAAATGTCCTACCTAATAACCAAATAGAAATGTCCTATATGGACAATTCCAAGTCAAGCACAGGATTTAGATTTCGTTCTTTGATTGCTATTTTCTGTGCACGTCTGCTTGG